>JACQHM010000094.1 GCA_016199025.1 Candidatus Methylomirabilota bacterium
AAATGGTGGCCCTCGCGGTGGGGTCCTGGCGATGAGGCCGGTGCCTCCAACTGGATGACCCCGGCGAAGGTCTTGGAGGCCGTCAAACTCATCACCACGGGGAAGGTCTATCGGGTGGGCAAGGTCTATGAAGCCGGGATGCCCCTGTTTGGCCAGCGGGTGTTCTCGCTCCGGATCCCGGCGACGCCCACTGGGGGCCCCTTCGGGAAGAACAAGCTGATCTACCATGATGAGTTCCTCTCGACCGAGATCGGGCAGGTCGGCACCCAGTTCGACGGCCTGGGCCACATCGGCGTCCAGGTCGGGGCCCCGGGGGACATGAAGGAGATGCGGTTCTACAACGGCTTCACCGAGGCCGAGATGGCCTCCCCCTATGGGTTGCAGAAGCTCGGGGTCGAAAACGTGAAGCCCTTCTTCACCCGGGGCATCCTGATTGACGTGGCCGGCTCCAAAGGCCGGATGCTGGACAAGGGGGAGGAGATCACCCTGGCCGATGTCCGGGGGGCCTTGGCCAAGGAGGGGCTCTCTGAGGCCAGCATCAGGCCGGGGGATGCGGTCCTCTTCAACACCGGCTGGGGAAGCCTCTGGAAGGTGGATAACGCCCGCTTCAACAGCGGCCAGCCGGGGATCGGGCTGGAGGTGGCCCGGTGGCTCGTTGAGAAGCAGATCGCCTATGTGGGGTCCGACACGTGGGCGACAGAGGTGGTGCCCAACCCGAACCCTGACCTGGCCTTCGTCGTGCACAATGAGCTGATTACCAGGAACGGGATCAACAACCACGAGAACCTGAACTTCGACGAGCTGATCCGGGACAGGGTCTACGAGTTTGCCTACATCTTTGTCCCGGTCCCGATCAAGGGCGCGACCGGCTCGCCGGGGAGCCCCATCGCGGTCAAGTAGAAAGCGCTCCACGGTAAGAGAACAGGGCTGGGGGAGGGCAGTCCGCTTACCGGACTGCCCTCTTTTATCGGGAAGTAGAGGCCACTTCTTCACCAGGGTGCTGGTTGTTTTTCGTTGACACACTGGTGCTAGGAGGAATATATTGCTATTGCTTCGCCCCTGTGTCAGGAAGGGAGGTGGTATCGGGGAACGTTGGCACTTCCCAATGGTATCGAAGTGGATCTTGGGAGAGGAGGGAAGAACCGATGGATATGAACAGACGTGAATTCTTGACCACGGCCGCCGCCGCTGCCGCGACCGCGGCCCTCGCGCCCGTCGCAGAGGCCATCGAAAGGGATTGGACCGGTCAGAAGCCTGTCCGGTATCCCGATCCGGACCTCGTCGTCCTTGACAAGCGTTTTGCCAAGTACAAGCTGGGCAACACGCCGATCCTTCGACTGCACACCGGGATGATGTGGGCGGAAGGCCCCGCCTGGAACGGGGTCGGCCGCTATCTCCTCTGGAGCGACATTCCGAACAACGTGCAGTTGCGCTGGCTGGAGGAGGACGGCCATGTCAGCGTCTTCCGCAACCCCTCCGGCAACAGCAACGGCAATACCTTCGACTGGGAAGGCCGGCAAATCGCCTGCGAGCACGGCAACCGGCGCGTGACCCGCTACGAGTACGACGGGAGCATCACCGTGCTGGCCGACACATGGCAGGGCAAACCGCTGAACGCGCCGAACGACGTCGTGGTCCATCCGAACGATGGCGGGATCTGGTTCACCGATCCGGGTTACGGGAGCCTCATGAATTACGAGGGCAAGAAGGGCCCGCTCCATCTGAAGGAAGCCATTTACCGGATCGATGCCAAGACCGGGAAGATGGACATCGTGACCGACGAAATCTACAAACCCAACGGGCTCTGCTTCTCCCCGGACTACAAAAAGCTGTACGTCGCCGACACCGGGGCGTCCCATTATCCGGAAGCGCCCAAAAATATTAAGGTCTGGGACGTCGTGGACGGCACCAGGTTGCGGAATGGCCGGGAATTCGCCTCGATGCACCTGGAAGGGAAAGGGGCCGGCTTCGCCGACGGCATCCGCGCGGACGTTGACGGCAACATCTGGGCCGGCATGGGCTGGGTTGGTGACGGTTACGACGGCGTGCACATCTTCGCGCCCGATGGCACCCGGATCGGCATGATCCCGATGCCGGAGATCATCTCCAACCTGTGCTTCGGTGGGACGAAGCGGAACCGGTTGCTCATGACCGGCAGTCAGTCCCTCTACGCCGTCTATGTGGAGACCCAGGGGGCCCATATCACGTAACACGATCACCGTCTCATACCCTCTCCCAACCCTCCCCCTTGAAGGGGGAGGGGAAGGGTGAGGGTGGAGTTCGCAAAGGGCCCGCGTTGCTTGCGGCTGTTCGGCCGCTGATGCAGCGTGGGCCCTGAAACTTGGTCCAGGGTTCACTTAGAGCCTATTCCAAAACTGTAGGGGAGCCGCTCTGCCGGCTCCCGAATCGGGCGGCCGCAGAGGGCCGCCCCTACCCCCCATTCGAGTTTTGGGAGAGGTTCTTAATCCCCGACTCCCGAAAACTGAGGGGGAGGAAGGGCTGCCCAGGAGGGCCAGGCTTTGAGATCGCGGGCCTCCAGGTAGGGGAGCACTTCGCCGCCCCGCTCCTTGGCCCCCCAGACCTCGCCAATGACCGTGAGGAGACCCCCCACCTCTGGGAGGGGTCGCTGGAGGTGAGCCGGCACCCGCACGAGGAAGCGGCCTTGTGATGGCTGGAAGAAGCGGGGCAGGGCAGTCGCGCTGAGAGGGCGCTGGAGGATCTCCAGCTCCATGGCCCCATACCCACGGATGGTGCGGAGCAGCTCGCCGCCTACCAGCACGAGCCGTCCCTGGTAAGCATCAGGAGTTCGCAGGAGTTGAGCAAAACTCACCGTGGGATCAACCTGCTCCATCAACGCTCTGGGGAAGGTCGAGGCACAGGAGGAGAGCAGGACCAGGAGACTGACGAGGAGCGCCCCGCGCCTGAACTGTGCCGGTCGGTACGCCATTTTCGACCCTCCCATCAGGGCAACCACGAGGTTCATTGAAGCGTCGAGAGTATCACCTTTCTTTCATCTTCCCTGTAATGACACCCCCGACTCCATTTACTCCGGCAGGCGTGAGTGGTCACGAGGAGTGTCGTCTGAATGGCGTTACGCATCCCGATCAACTCGTCAGAAAGCTTTGTCCGCCTATAGATTTCTTCAACCGGAATGGCCATCAGTGAGAGCTCTCGCCGTGCCCTCTCGAGTTTCTCTTTTGATCTCACCATCCCAACCCATTCCCACATGATATCCTTAAGTCTTTGGAAGTACTGAGCAAATCCTTTGGGGAGCTGGTCTTCTTCCACATCGCTCTCATCCCAGTCCGGGATCTGCCACAAGGCCAAGTCCTCCTTCACGAAGGTCCCACTGATGTGCTTGGCTGCGCGAACACCCCAGACGAGCCCTTCGAGGAGCGAGGTTGAGGCAAGGCGGTTGGCCCCATGGAGCCCGGTACAGGAACACTCACCCACGGCGTACAGGTTCTCAAGGTTCGTCCGCCCGAACTCGTCAGCCCGGATTCCTCCACAGAGGTAGTGAGCGGCCGGTGCAACGGGGATGGGGTCTTTGCGAATATCAATGCCGAACGAGAGGCACTTCTCGAAAATCGTCGGGAAGCGCTTCTCCAGCGTCACACCCTTTTGAACGATCGGACGTAAGTCCATCCATACGTGGGGAATTCCCTGAAGCTCTATCTCTTTGAGGATCGCCCGAGCCACTTCGTCTCGGGGGGCAAGTTCCTTGTGATTGGGGAGGTAGCGCCCTATGAACGGCTCGCCCTGTTGATTCACGAGGATTCCACCCTCCCCGCGCACCGCCTCTGAAATGAGAAACGGCTCGCACCCCTCTTTCCGGAACGCCGTCGGATGGAACTGCATGTACTCCATGTTGATGACGTGCGCCCCCGCCCGTTCAGCCATGGCAATGCCATCGCCTCGAGCACCATCGGGGTTCGTGGTGTAACGCCAGAGTGTTCCGATCCCACCCGTCGCAATGACGGTTCGTGAAGCGAGGAAAGTCCTCACCACGCCACTTTTTCGGTCCAACGCATAAGCCCCAAAAATCTTGGTTGGGTCGTACATCGCACCCCGCTTCTTTGCATGATGAGTGGTGGAGATCAGATCGATGGCCGTATGAGCCGTGAGGATCCGAATGTTCGGGTGGGCATTGAGTTCCCGCGTGAGCGCCTTCTCGATGGCCCAACCGGTTCTATCAGCCACATGGATGATGCGTGGCCGCGAGTGGGCCGCCTCTACTGTCCTGTGAATGCGACCCTGGGCATCGACATCAAAGGGCACCTGGAGCCTCTTGATCAAAAAGAGCTCAACGAGGGAAGGGCCCTCCTCAGCGAGCATTTCGATGGCCTTCAGATTCCCCACCTCATCCCCTGCCACGTCAATGTCGTGTTCAAGGAGGGTCGGTGAATCCTCGTCGCCCTCCCAAATAATGCCTCCTTGGGCGTAGCGGGTATTGGATTCTTCTGGATCTTCGGCACGGTTCAGCACAATCACCGAGAGCCCGGCGTCGGCGGCGATGAGCGCCGTTGACGCACCGGCAATCCCGGATCCGATCACGAGAACGTCACTCGTCATCCGGATCTCCATGGTGGTTATGAACCCTTCTGCCGTTCTTCAATCTGTGAAATGGCCTGCTCCGCCCTGAGTCTCAAGACGAAATAATCCAACGGGGCGGTCGAATCCTCAGCTTTAGAGGCTTCCGTCCCCTGACCTTCCCATTCGGCCACCTTTGATCGGAGGAAGGCCAGGGCCTGAGCATTCCCCCCGATAGCCAATACCTCCAAGGCCCCCACCATCAACTGATGATCCTCACATCGGTCTAGAATTTCCAGGAGGTGCTCGGTTAATCTCGGGTCACCCAGGGCATTCAGGAGAGAGGGGACTTCCGACTTTTTCTGCTGATCGAGCCGGTCATACCTTTCCCAGATCCGATCCGCTATCCTTGTGGGCCCGATCTTTGCCAGGGCATGGGCGATGGCTAAACGGGTCTGGAATTCAAATGACCGGACCCCAAAGGAGCCAAAGGCAACCCTCTTGAGCACTTCGGACAACATGTCCTCGAGGAGGGGGACCGAGTCAGCGTCCTTTAAGTCGGCGAGGTATCCTGCGGCCCTCCGTTGGACCAAGGGATCAGGGCCCGACTTCAAGGCCTCCCTGATGGCGGGCAGGGCCGTTCTTCCCTGAGTCTCATAAAGGATCCGGAGGTCGTATAATGGTTTGTTGAACCGTTCATCGCCTGGGCCATAGCCTGCCCAGCACGCAGGACACCCCTCGGCGAGGCTTCCCAGCCCATGCCAAAAGAAAGGAACCAATACGAGCAGCCAAAGAGATTTCCTCGTCTTGGCCATCACCTTTCCTTTTCTGCAACCAGTTCGCACCGTTCACCCTCCATGCGGTAGATGAATCCCTCCTCGGGAGCAGGATCCACCTTGAACTTCCCAATGCAAGCGACCGGGTCGAGACGGTAAAAGGTCGTGGGCTTTGCCATTTCCACGAAGATATACTGATTGTATTGCGGGCGCGGCCCATAGCAACAGGTTTGAGTGCTGCGAAGGAGGCAAAAATACTGAATGGACGCTCCTTCCTGTAAGGGATACATGAACCCGATGATGCGGACCCTGTGGCCGTCCAATCTCTTGACAGTCTCGGGAGGTGGTGAATTGCCCTTAAGCTCGTAGGGCCAGGTCATCAGGGTTGAAAAGGTCAGCGAAAGCTCTTTGCCGGGGTCTTCGACGATGGTGCTCTCCTCGATGCCGATGGTTTGATGCCCCGTGGGACCTCTCTCTTCGATCACCCGCACCTTAGTCCCTTTACCCTCCTCCTTTTTGTCTGTCTTCTTTTGCGCCAGAGAGACGTTCCAAAGGCCCTCACCCAGGCCGATGAGCGCCACGCTCAGAATCATCGCGACACAAGACTTCGTTTTCATCGTTCTTCCCTCATTTCCTTCTCTTGCTTCTCCCAGGCTTCCGGTCAGGAGATGGGTGAAAGGTTCTTCAGGACTCCCAGGCGATAGGCCTGAACCCCTGGGAAGAGACCGGCCATGAACCCTAACAGGACTACCCCCGGAAGCACCAACCAATCAGCCAAACAGACGTAATGGGCTGTGAATCCTACCCCTGTCTCCGCCTTGATAAAGTGGGCTCCCATTCCGATCAACCCGTGCCCCACCACCAGGCCCAAGAACCCCCCCAAGAGACTAATGATCAGGGCCTCAAAAATGACCAGACCCATGACGGTCTTCCGGGTCGCCCCCAACGCACGAAACAAGGCCAAATCCCGCCTTCGTTCCCTCAAGGCGGAGAGCAAGGAAAAGAAGAGGAACAGGACAGAAAGCCCCGTCAGGATGACCGCAATGGCCATCAGGACCCGGTCCACCCAGCCGATGATGTGAAAGAGGCGGGGCATGACCTCATTGGGAATGACGATCTGACTCCGGTCCGACTGATTGATGGAAAATTTTAAATCCTGAATCCCAGGATGCAAAGCCCCTCCCCGGATCCGCTTGATCTTGATGTAGGCCCCGCTGATCTCCCGGTATTCCTCCACTTCTGCCATGATCACCGTCTCTTGGGGATGCCCTGCAAGACCGTAGAAGGTCTCCAACGGAATATAAATCGCTCGATCATGCGGTGTTCCCGTCGGAGCAAGGATGCCCACAAACCGGAGCCTGTCCTTCTCATGAGCGGGACCGCCCTCCTGAACCCCACAAACGGGGCTGAACTCATCACCAAGCTTCAGCCCCAGGCTCTTCGCAGCCACCCATCCTGCCACCGCCTCATTGGGGGCCCTGAACGGACGCCCCCGTCCCCCTTCTTGTTCGGAGAAGGAGAACCGTTTGCCTGGGAGATACTCAAACTCCGTCAGAAATCGTGGATCAATCGCATTGACCCTGAACCCCCGGTAGGAATGGCCTACAACGAAAGGGATTGCCTGGGCAACGAGGGGATCCCTTTCCACCTCTTTGAAGTACGTCCACGGGATCTTCCCGGGCATATCCTCCAGATGGTAAAGGGCGTTCAAGACGATCTGAAGAGGGGACCCTTTGGGCCCCAAGATGGCATCCACCCCAAGTCCCACCTGGGTGAACGTCTGATGAGTCTGTTCCTTAAACGAGTACACCGCTACCAAGAGGGCAATCCCCATCGCGATGCTGATGGCCGCCAGGCCAGTGGAAAAGCGATGATGTTTCAGGCTCCTAAGCACAATCCTCCAAAAACTCATGGCCGGCCCCCGCTTTACGTCTGGTACACGCGGTTAAACTCTAAGAAAGGGACGGTCTTTTCAAACAAGGCGATGACTTCCCATTCGTGGGTGACCAGCACAAGGGTGCAGCCGTGTCTCTCGCAGATCTCTTTGAGGAGCCTCAGGACATCCTCCTTATTGACCGGATGCAAGGAGGCGGTTGGTTCGTCGGCCAGAAGAAGCTCTGGCCGATTTGCCAGGGCCCTGGCGACAGCCACCCGTTGCTGCTCACCAAAGGACATCTGAGAGGGAGAATAGTTCAACCGGTGGGAAAGTCCGACCTCGCCTAATAAGCGTTTGGCTTCCTTGAGATCGCTCTTCCGCGGGGAAAAGGTCATCCCTATCAAGACATTTTCGAGGGCGGTGTAGCCTTGTAACAGGTTGAAGTTCTGGTAGATGTACCCGATATACTGGGCCCTGAAACGATCCCTGGCCGCTTCTGACAGGCTTTCCAGGGAGTGCCCACACACCGTCACCCTTCCCTTTGAAACCGGTAAGAGGCCGGCCAGGATATGGAGAAACGTGGACTTCCCCGAACCTGACGGGCCAAAGAGGGCAACCTGGTTACCTTTCTCCACCCGCCAATACGGAACGTCAAGAACCTTCAGAGGTTCTTTCCCGCTGTCAAACACGACTTCTAGCGAATCAATTTCGATGATCATCACATCTTAAAGTATGGCTGTTTAGCGCCCATCGGTCAATGGACCGAACGGCTTAGAAAAATAGGCCATTCGGTCTATTGTTTCAGGAACGGAAGCAGCTTATCCTTAAAACTTGAAGGGAGGTGAGAAGCGATCAGACACTTTAAAAATTATAGCAGATTTTGGGAAAATTTTCACAAGTATAAAGGAACGGAGGTGGATTGTGAGAGTAGAGCGAGAAGTCCATAGGCTCTCCCGACGGGAATTCTTGAAGAGCAGCGCGGTTGTCGGGGGAGGGGTCCTGGCGCTGCTGAACCCGGAGGGCCTGGCTAGGGCCGTGGAAGGCTCCCAGGCGGGCGGCAAACCCCTCTGCGGCTGGAGCGACCTGGTCAGGGCCTATGCCTGCGATACCATGGTGGCGTTGCCTGACGCCACCACGACGGGCACCACCATCCTGGGCAAGAACAGCGACCGGCCGATCTATGACTGCCAGCCCCTCATGTCCTACCCCCGGCAGACCCATCCCCCCGGAGCGACACTGAAACTGGAGTACCGCGAGATCCCCCAGGTCCGGGAGACGTACGCGACCATCGGCTCGAGCCCGTACTGGTGCTGGGGCTATGAGGAGGGGATCAACGAGTTCGGCGTCGCCATCGGGAACGAGGCTATCTTCACGAAGACCTTTGCCCAAGCCGCTCAGGCAAGCAAGGCCGACCGGCCTCCAGAGCTGGGGCTTTTGGGGATGGATCTCCTCCGGCTGGGGTTAGAGCGGGGGCGGACGGCCCGCGAGGCCCTGGAGGTGATCACCAGCCTGGTCGAGCAGTACGGCCAGTGGGGCTCTGGGGTTCCAACCTTTGGTCATGAGGCCGGGGGCTATGACAATTCGTACATCATTGCCGATGCCAAAGAGGCTTGGATCCTGGAGACGGTGGGGAAGCGGTGGATCGCGAAGCGGGTCACCCGGGGGGTCGCTACCATCTCGAATGAGCCCTCCATCCGGACCGAATGGGACCTGGCCAGCCCGGACCTGATTGACTACGCCATCGAGATGGGCTGGTGGCCAAGGGACAGGAAGAGTGAATTTGACTTTGCCCTGGCCTACATCGACTTCAACACCCCTCTCCAGCTCTCCCACATCCGGGCGCAGCGGTCCCGGCAACTGCTAGCCGAGAAAAAGACCGGCGATGTCTCCCCTCGGTGGGTGATGCGGACCCTCCGGGACCACTACGAGACGACGTTCCTGGAGGGGCCCTACTTTAACGCGGCCCTGCCTGATTTCCTGACCCTGTGCATGCATGTCTCCCCTGCCGGCTTCACCTGGGGGAACACGGCCAGTTCGGCGGTGTTCATCCTTCCGGGCACCGCAGAGCGTCTCGCCCAGATGTGGTGGACCCCGGTAACCCCCTGCACAGGGCTCTATCTCCCGGCCTTCGCCGCGGTGAGCGATCTCCCTCAGATGCTGTCCACGGCGGGGCAACAGGGGAAGACCGTGACTGCGCCCCCGTTGGCCCAGAAGGACGCGTTCGCATCTGACTCCTACTGGTGGCTGTTCCGGGACCTTTTGGACCGGATCAAGGGGGACGAGATCGGGACCACCTTCAACCAGCGGCAGCCCATGGTCCGGGCGGCCTTTGACCGGCTGGAGGAGAAGTGGGCGGCGGAGGCGTGGAAGGTGGAGCGGCAGGCGGTGGACCTCAAGCGGGCGGGGCGAAGTGCGGAAGCGACCCGCGTGTTGAACGCCTTTACCCAGAAGTGCCTGGAGGAGGCCCTCGAGACGATCAACACGTTACGACGGAGCCTGACCGTCTAACACGAGGCCGATGGGCCTGCCCGTCAACGGGCGACCCGGTGAGGCGTCCATTCCGGCCACCTCTGTGGAGAGAGAGGCCGAGCCGAGGACCAACGCTCCTCATGGACGTTCAACGGGTCGCCCGTCCTGTTCTCAGGTCGCCTGCGTTTGGAAGCGGTTAAACCTCGCTCCGTGGTTCATATCCCGCGCTGAGGATCACCTCCGTGGCCAGCTCTGCTGCCCTCCTTGCGACCTCAGGACATTTCTCATACCCGCCGGCCTTGACGAATGCCTTTCGCTCCTCAAGGTCCCAGAAGTTGAAGCTCCTGCCGAAGAGGGCTTTGTGGATCTCCCGGCATTGGGTGGTGCCGAAGGCCTCTTGGAAGCGCCGGCAGAGTTCCATGCTGAGCTCCATGGCCTTTGTATAACCGGGAGAGGTGCTGCTGTCCTCAAGCTCCTCCCGGCCAAAGGCGAGGCTGATGGCCATGATGCCGCCCATGAGGGCCCCGCAGGTCTCCCCCATCCGGGCGATCCCGCCGGCTAAAGCGGTCGCGGCCTTGTAGCTCTCTCGATTCCCTAGCTTCAGGTGATCCTGCAGGGCCCTGAGGACGCACTGCGAGCACCCGTGATAGGTCCTCTCGTACTCGTAGGCCGCCTCCCCTATCTTCGTGACCAGATTGGCGTGAGACTCGCTCATCGGCTCCCTCCAGTGTGAGTGTTTCCTCTCACCTTCCGTGTCTTGCCTGCCACGAATCCACCTCTTTTTAGAGGATAATCTGGTTAAGTAATGGTTGAAATAGACCGATCGGCTCATTTTTGGCGGGATCTTATGGGTCGTTTGGTCTATTGTTCTGGGAACGGAAGCAGCCTATCATACAAGTGTAAAGGTAGGGTGATAAAGAAGAGGGGAGTAACCCTTTTATTGTAGGAGGACGGTCATGGAAAGCCAGCGATATATTCTCATGCTTACTTTTATCCTGGGTTCCCTCGCCCTCGTCCCTCTGGAAGCGGGAGGCTACCTGGAGGAGGTTTTGGGCAAGAAGGGAAAGCCCGGAGAGGAGGTCGTCCTCGAAGTGGGTGCCATGCCTGTCCCGCCTCCTTCCCGCCGGCAGGTGATCGATGCGAATAAAGGGGTGGTCTGCCTCCAATGTCATCGCATGCCGTATCCCACCGCCCCTCAGAAGCCGGCCAAGCCGGGAGGGATGGTCCTCTCCTCGATTCAAACGACCCCTCCAGGAGGATTAAGGCTCCTGACCTCCCATCCGGCTCCGTTAAACTATATCGCCGGGGGGTGGAGCCCGGATGGGAAGCAGATCGTCTATTCCCTGAACCTTTTCCAGAACGATTGGGATCTCTGGGTGATGGATGCCGATGGCAAGAATCGGGTTCCTCTCGTTTCCGGCCTTGCCGTTGATCTGGCACCGGATTGGAGCCCAGACGGCAAGGCCATGGTCTTTCAGTCCAACCGCTCGGGGAATAACGATCTGTGGATGATCGAGCTTGCCTCCAGGAAACTGACCCAGTTGACCAATGATCCAGGCGAGGACACGATGCCCAAATGGTCCCCGAACGGGAAGAGGATCGTGTTCCAGTCCAATCGGACCGGCAACGAGGAGATCTGGCTTCTGGAGATTGCCACCGGCCAATTGACGCAACTGACCCGCAACCCGGCCCGGGATGAGAATCCTGTCTTCAGTCCCCAAGGCGACAAGATCGTCTTTGTCTCCGATCGCGCCGGGACAAAGGACATCTTTGTCATGAACCCGGATGGCTCCCGCCAGGAGGCCCTGACCAAAGGTCCGGACGAGGACATCGCGCCGCACTGGAGCCCGGATGGAAAGAAGCTCATCTTTTCCCGGAAACGTGCGGACAATTGGGATCTCTGGGTGATGGAGGCGGATGGAAACAATCCCATTCGGTTGACCACCCATCCGGCGGCGGAGCTTGGCCCCTACTGGAGCCCCGATGGCAGGTGGATCATCTTCTCCTCGACGATCCGGGGCCCGTGGGATGTGCTCGTGATGCCGGTGGATGCCTCTATGGTCGATCCTGCGGATAGCCCCCTCAAACGCCTCACCACGAGTGAGGCCCGGGAGGTGGGTGCCGTTTGGAGCCCAGATGGGAAGCGGATTGCGTACAACTCCGATGTGAATCAGCATTGGAGTCTCTGGGTGATGGAGGCGGATGGGTCGAACAAGCGGCAACTGACCGGGGAGGACGAGGACGCCGGCTGGCCGGTCTGGAGCCGGGATGGGGAGGAGATCCTCTATTGGGCTTTCAAGGATGGCAATCAGGATCTCTGGGTGATGGATGCGGATGGGAACAACAAAAGGCGACTGACCGATGATCCCGCGCTGGATGGTAATGGGGAATGGAGCCCCGATGGGAAGAAGATCGTGTTCGTCTCCGAACGGACCGGCAAGGGCGATCTCTATGTCATGGAGGCCGATGGCGCGAATCTTCAGCGGTTGACCTCAACCGAGGCCTTTGATTGGACCCCCCATTGGAGCCCGGATGGCAAGAGGATCGCCTACATCTCGAACGAGACCGGCAAGTTTGAGATCTGGACGGTGGACATCGAAACCCTCGAGAGGAAACACCTCACGCCCGATGCCGATGCCAATGTGGTGCCGCAGTGGAGCCCTGCCGGCACCACGCTTCTTTATTTGGGGTGGCGGGGGGGCAAGTATCCCAAGGAGGGGAGCTACGATCTGGTGCTCATGGACCCGGACGGCGGTGAGAAGAGAGACCTGGTGCCTTCGCCGGTGGAGGAGATGACCCCGCGGTGGAGCTCGGATGGGAGTCGTCTGCTTTTCTGGTCCTGGCGGACGGGAAACCCGGAGATCTTTGTGGTGAAGGCTGATGGGAGTGGGCTGACACAACTGACCGACAACCTGGCCTGGGATGTGCATGCAGCCTGGAGCCCCGATGGCAGGAAGATCGCCTTCGACTCCGACCGGATGAGCAATTTCGATATCTGGATCATGGACGTACCGCAATGACGTATTTGATCACGGGTGCCCACGGATTCATTGGGACGCATCTGACACGAGAATGCCTCCAAGCGGGGATCCGGGTCATCGCCTACGATCTCGTCCGGCCTAGGCGGCCTGAGCCGGGCCTCGAAGGGGCCGTAGCGGTGGAGGGGGATATCCTGGAACCGACCAAGCTCATCGAGACCATGCAAGTCCATCAGGTCCAAGCGGTCATCCATCTGGCGACCTATGGGGCCGGTGAGGTCGGGCGGGAGATCGGCCTCGTCAAAGCCGGTGACTACAATCCCCTGAAGGGTGCCGAGGTGAACGTCCTGGGGGCCTTGAACGTCTTCGAGGCGGCTCGGCTGGCCGGGGTCCGGCGGGTGGTTTACGCCAGTTCCATCGCCGTCTACGGCCCTCCTTCGATCTACGGTGAAAAGACCCCTGATGAGGATGCCCCCCTCCGCCCCCAGACCCTCTACGGGGCGGCCAAGGCCATGGTCGAGGTCGCAGCCGAGGTCTACCGACGCCGTCACGGCCTGGAGGTCATCGGCCTCCGCCCGACCTTCGTCTATGGCCCCGGGCGCTGGTACCGGGGGACGGTCCCCTTCGTCGTGGACCTCTTCGAAGGGGCCTTAGCCGGAAGGTCGGTCCGGATCGAGGCGGCGGATGTCATGTGGGACATGGTCTATGTGAAGGACGCGGCGCATGCCTTCTTCTTAGCCGCCCAGGTGACAACGCCGGAGCAC
>JACQHM010000110.1 GCA_016199025.1 Candidatus Methylomirabilota bacterium
AGGAGACAGAGACAGAGACAGAGATAGAGACAAAGACAGAAACAAAGATAGGAGACAGAGACAGAGATAGGAGACAGAGACAGAGACAGAGATAGAGACAAAGACAGAAACAAAGATAGGAGACAGAGACAGAGCGAAGAGACAGAGACAGAGACAGAGATAGAGACAAAGACGGAAACAAAGATAGGAGACAGAGACAGAGCGAGATGGTGGGGTCTCTATCTCTATCTCTATCTCTGTCATTGTCTCTATCTTTCCTCAGGAGAGAATCATGTTTCCATGGCTTATCCAGTGGTCGCTCCGGAACCGGTTGTTAGTTGTGGCGGCCGCCCTCGTCCTCCTGATCGGCGGGGTCTTCGTCGTCAGGACGATCACCCTGGACGTCTTCCCGGAGTTCGCCCCGCCCCAGGTGGTGATCCAGACCGAGGCCCCCGGCCTCCCCCCCCAGGACGTGGAGGCCCTGATCACCTTCCCGCTGGAGAGCGCCATCAACGGGACGCCGGGGGTTGCGACGATCCGGTCGAAATCAACAGCGGGGCTCTCGACCATCGTGGTGGTCTTCGCATGGGGGACGGACATCTACACGGCACGGCAGCTCGTCACCGAGCGGCTCCAGGCAGTGGCCGGACGCTTTCCACCGGGGACGGAGCCTCCCGTGATGCTCCCGATCACCTCGGCGGTGGCCTGGCTGGTCAAGTTCGCCCTGACCCCCTCCCTCCAGGGAGAGGGAAGAGGTGGGGGGTCCCTCATGGAGCTTCGGACCCTCTGCGATTGGGAGATCAAAAACCGCCTCCTGGCCATCCCTGGGATTGCCTCCGTGACCTGTATCGGCGGGGACGTGAAGCAGTACCAGGTGCTCCTCTCGGCGGAGAAGCTGGTAAACTACCGCATCACGGTCAGCGATGTCCTGGAGGCCGTGAGGAAGGCGAACGTCAGCGTCCCCGGCGGCTTCCTCCTCCAGCCGGGACGGGAATATGTCGTGACGGGGGCCGGCCGGATCACGTCGTTAGAGGACCTGAAGCAGACGGTGGTGATGGAGAGAGAGGGGATCCCGATCCGCCTCGAGCAGGTAGCCGATGTCCGGTTCGGCCCTGAGTTCAAGCGGGGCGATGCCCTCTTCGAGGGGAGACCGGCGGTGATCGGGACCGTCTCGAAGCTCTTCGGGGCCGATACCCTCACGGTCACGTATCAGGTGGAGAACGCCCTTCAGGAGATCGCCCGGACCCTGCCCAAGGGCATCAAGATGGACACCCGGGTCTTCCGGCAGGGGACCTTCATCGAAGCATCCGTCAAGAACCTGAGGCGGGCTCTTCTGGAAGGGGCCGTCGTCGTCGCCATCGTCGTCCTCTTCTTCCTCTTTCACGTCAGGGCCTCCCTCATCACGTTGACGGCCCTCCCCCTTTCCCTCCTCTCGGGGGTTCTGCTCTTGAAGGTCTTCGGGATCGGGATCAATGCCATGACCCTGGGGGGCCTGGCCATCGCCATCGGCGCCGTCGTGGATGATGCCATCGTCAGCGTCGAGAACATCGTCCGGCGCCTCCGTCTGAATCGGGAGAGATCCAGGCCCGATCCCCCCTTGAAGGTGATCTTCGAGGCCTCCGTCGAGATCCGGCACGCCGTGGTTTACGCCACCTGGATCATCCTGATCGTCTTTTTGCCGATCTTCTTCCTGACCGGCGTGGAAGGGCGGATCTTTACCCCCTTAGGCTTGACCTTTACCCTTTCCCTCTTCGCTTCCCTCGTCGTGGCCGCGACCCTCACCCCTGCCCTCTGCTCCCTGCTCCTCGTCCGCCGAAGAATCGATCACCCCGAGCAGGAGAGCCTCACTATGCGGGGAATGAAGCGGGGGTATGAGGCCCTTCTCAAGAAGGCCCTGAAGTATCCCCGGTGGATCATCGCCGCCTCCCTCCTCCTGCTGGCGGGGGCCGTCGCCCTGTTCCCCTTCCTCGGCCGCTCCTTCCTCCCCGAATTTCACGAGGGAAACTTCATCCTGATGGTGTCGATGCTCCCCGGCACCTCCCTCCAGGAATCCCTCCGGGTCGGAGAGCGGACCATCGTGCTGCTCAAAAAGTACCCCGAGGTTGTCTCGATCAGCCAGCGGGCGGGACGGTCCGAGCTGGACGAGGATGCCCTGCCCCCCAACGTCAGCGAGTTCGACATGACCCTTCGCTATGGCGAGCGGGACCCGGAAGAGCTGACCCGGGCCATCCGGGAGGACCTCGAGAAGATCCCCGGGGTGGCCACGGTCCTCGGACAATTCATCGCCCACCGGTTGGATGAGGTCCTCTCGGGGGTCAGGGCCCAGATCGCCATCAAGCTCTTCGGGCCGGATCTTCGGGTGCTGAGAGAAAAAGGGCGTCAGATCGAGGGCATCCTCCGGGGGATCGAAGGGGTCACCGACCTGCTGTTGGAACCCCTGATCAACGTCCCGGGGATCCGGATCAACGTGGACCGGGAGGCGGCGGCCCGCGTGGGCTTGAACGTCGGGGATGTCCTGGAGACGGCGGCGGTCGCCTTCGGCGGCACCGCGGTCTCGCAGGTCCTGGAGGGCCAGCGGGTCTTTGATCTGTTCGTCTGGTTTGACGAGGAGTCCCGGAAGGACGTGGACGCCATGCGGAACGTCCTGATCGATACCCCTGGTGGGCGGAAGATCCCCCTGAAGCTCATGGCGGACGTGGAGGTGGTGAACAGCCCCTTCATGATCAACCGGGAGAACGTCCAGCGGCGGATCGTCATCCAGGCGAACGTCTTAGGAAGGGATCTTTCGAGTGTCATCGAGGAGGCCCAGGCCAAGATCCGCGAGCAGGTGGCCATCCCCCAGGGGTACTTCATCGAGTACGGCGGCCAGTTCAAGAGCCAGCAGGAGGCCACGAGGATTTTGACGATCTACGGTCTTGTCGCCGTTGTGGGGATCTTCATCATGCTCTACAAGGCCTTCGACTCGACCAGGGCGGCTCTCCTCGTCATGGTGAACCTTCCCTTGGCGTTGATCGGGGGGGTCGTCGCGATTTTCCTGACGGGCAAGGTCATGAGCGTCCCCTCCCTCCTCGGCTTCATCGGCGTCTTCGGCATCGCCGCCCGAAACGGGATCATCCTGGTCAGCCACTACCGCCACCTCCGGGCGGAAGGGCATGTGAAGGAAGAGGTGATCTTCGAGGGATCCACGGACCGGTTAGCCCCCGTCCTGATGACCGCCGCGGCG
>JACQHM010000111.1 GCA_016199025.1 Candidatus Methylomirabilota bacterium
GACGAGGCGGCCAAGATCGCCAAGGAGTCGTACCTGACGGGGAAGACCGTCCGGGAGATCGCCAAGGAGAAGAAGATCCTGCCGGAGGACCAGTTAAACGAGATCCTGGACCCCTGGCGGATGACGGAGCCAGGTATCCCCGGCAAGGGGATGATGCCGGGCGGCGGATAAGGGGGAGGCATGGACCGGTGCATCGCGCTTTTCCTTCCCGTGGTTTCGCTTCTTCTCGTGATCGGGGCCTTCGCGTGCCAGCCCCGGCGAGTCTACGAACCGCTTCCCCTTCCTCCCCGAACCTCCTTCCAGGTTGAGGGGGCCGGTGCTCTTGTAATCGAGCTCGTCAAGATCGAGAAGCGGCCGTTGGCGGCCCAGGAGCTGATCCCAGGAACCGCCCAAGGGGTGCGGTGGGAGTATACTCTCCGTTTCAAGGGGGCTTCGAAGGGGGTGACCATCTCCCGGCTCAAGATGACCATCATCGGACACCTTGGCGAGATCAAGTCAGAGGAACGTCCCTTCTCCTTCCACCTGGACCCGGGCGACGAAGCGGACTTGACGTTCACCCCGGTCCTTTCGACGTCGCTCAAAGACCGTCCGGAGCCCCTCGCGGGCGTTCATCAACTGCTCCTGGAGGGGAAGGAGGACCAAGGGAACGATCTTCGGATCAGCATCCGCGTCCCCCTGGAGTGAAGGATGCAAGGAGGGGCGCTCTCTATGGATAAAGAAGAGATCAGGAAAAGGGTTGAGGAGGACACCTTCCTCTACGAGCGGTTCGCCAAGCCCCTTGAAAGGGAACACTACGGCAAATTTGTGGCGATCAGCAGGGAAGGTGAACTCATCATCGACAGCGATCAAATCCACGTGCTCGAAGAGGCGATCAAGCGATTTGGCCGCGGGAATTTTGCCTTGCGAAGATTCGGGTTCAAAGCGTTAGGCAGATGGAAGACCAAAGTTGCCTACTAGCCATCGTTTTCCGTATCTCGATATCCGGTGGAGAATCCGGGGCTTTGAACAACAAGTCTTCGCATATATCGACACAGGATTTGATGGCTTTCTCATTATCCCGACCGAGTTTGCGACCCAACTCGGGGATGCCGATGTCGTTTCCACCTGGGAGCTTGGAGATGGCTCTTTGATCGAGGCTTTGGACTACCTGGGCGAAATCCAAGTTGTTGATCTGTCTCCAACGATTCGCTCCCAGATCACGTGCATCGGAAACGAGTTCCTTCTCGGCCTCGGCGTTCTGACCCACTTTAAGGTGATCCTCGATCATGGTCAGATGGTCGAGATCGAGGAATAGCCTCCGCTTCCTCAAGTAGTTCCAGGCCCTCTGATCTTTTCCAAGCATTCATCCCCTTTCTCTGTTGGTGAGCGTTCACCTTTCAGTCCTTAGCTTTCAGCATTCAGCGATCAGCTTTCAGCTTAGAGCTGATTCCTCAAAGCTGATGGCTGATAGCTGATGGCTGACGGCTGAATCCTGACGGCTGATGGCTGAAGGCTGAAGGCTTCCTGAAAAAGTTGCTTGACAAGGGGGGGGGGTATGTTAAAAGCCAGCATCATAGCCTAAATTAAAACTCCATAAGATGGAGAAGGAGGTGGGCCATGGCTCACCACCCTTCATAACACAGAGGAAGCACTATGTTCCCGGTTCCGGGCATGGTGCTTCTTTGCTTTCGAGGAGAAAAGATGAAAGAGGTGAGACTGTGCATCTAAGGCGCTGGAAGAGCGGATCTTACCCGCTCGGGTGACGGTAACCGTACCTCTAATCCCGCTAGGGTGGGTGAAAAGGGAGGAACGATCATGAGCGGATATCGATTCTTGACCGTGGGAGGCTACGGGCTCGCAGCCTTGACCTTGGCTTTGGCGGCGATGTCGCCTGCTGAGGCGGGAACCGCACAAAGAGCCACCGGATGCTATGCCTCCGCCGATCATAGCAAGGTCATGTCGATCAGCGAAAACCACACCTTCATCCTGATCGATTCAGACGGCATGGGTATCATCACCGACGACCGGAGCTCACCGCTGTTCGGAGTAGCGGGCCCGTGCTACGGGACTGTCGAAATCAAAGACGGGAAGGTTCACGGCAGCGGCTACTGCCTGCGCACCGATCCTGACCAGGACAAGCTGTTGATCTCTTGGGAGGTGACCGGAATCGGCGAAGGCGGGAGGTTTAGGGGCAACTGGACGCTCTCCGGCCTTTCCGGGAAATGGGTCGGGGCCAGCGGCAAGGGGACGTTCCAGTACCAGAAGTCGGCGTTTCCCGACCGCTCCATCAATTGCTTCGAAGGTGAGTTGACAATGGCTCGGTGACTCGCCTCACCAACTCGCGGGACAAGAGGTTCACCTGCTCGAGCAGCTTGTCGCTCAGGCGACCGCTCTTGCGGCTCATGTGTCGCTTCTAGCAGGTCCATATCTGGAAGAGGCGGGCGAATCCATCCTTCCGTACTCCTCTCACCTTGGGCGAGAGCCTCGTCAAAAGGAACCGGTCAGCATTTAGCTCTCCGGTACATCGAAGGCAGGAAGGCGAAGGGGCCTCCTCATTCATGAGGAGGCCCCTGCTTCTTCTGACCTTTTCAAGCGTCCTCTCCTTGACACATGGTTTGCCAAAGGTTATCCTCCGAACAGATCTGATGACGGTACATCTCAGGCCAGGAGGAGGGGCGATGCCGAGGCTGCTACGATTCGAATGGGACGTACCGGACGGCCTTTTCGATGAGCAGTTCCGAGAGGAGGAGTTCCTCCAGGGCCTGAAGGAGGAGGCGGTCCTGAAGCTCTTCCAAGCGGGGCGGATCACGTCGGGTTCGGGGGCCAAGCTCCTCGGGATGACCCGCCGGGACTTCCTGGAACTCCTCTATCGAAGGGGCGTTCCCTACTTCCGATACAGTCCTCAGCAGTTCCGGCAAGAGCTGGAGGCGGTGGAGCAGCTCGGGGAGGAGCTCGAGAAGCGGGGGGATGCGAGGGGCACATGACGGCCGTTGCCGACTCCACGGCCCTTATCTCCCTCGCGAGCATCACCGAGTTCCATCTCTTGCGGGAGTTCTTCGGCGAACTTGTCATCCCTGACGCTGTCCATACCGAGATCGTCGTCCAAGGCCGGGGGAGACCGGGTGAACGGGAAGTGGAGGAGGCGATAGAGACAAACTGGATCCGGAAGATGTCGGTCCAGAATCTTGCGGCCGTCGAGGACCTCATGGAGCGGCGGGGTTTTGAACGGGGAGAGGCTGAGGCAATCCTTCTGGCCCAAGAGATCGGGGCGAACTGGCTCATCCTGGATGAGGATGACAAAGGACCGCGGCGCTATGCTCAGGAGCTGGGGCTCCGGGTCATCGGGACCTTAGGCATCCTGTTACTCGCCAAGAAGGCGGGACACATTGAGAGCGTCAAGGAGAAGCTGGAAGAGCTGAAGGCAGGCGGGTTTTGGATTGACCCAGAATTGAATCGGCATATCCTCTCGGCGGCTGGCGAGGCCTGAGGCCTTTCCGTCCTCCCCTATCCCGGCCAAGCCGAGCATCGAGGATCGGTTGGAGAGGCTGCGCGACCTGACCACCAAAGGGGAGGTCCCAATCACGGGAGCCAGAACCACCCTCCGCGTCATTCGCACCTCACTGCGATAGCACTCGGCACTTTCAGCCCGCGTCTCGCTTCGCCATCCGTCTTGGAGCCCCGGAGCGTTCCAACCCGACCCCCAGGTTGCTATTGAAACGGCCTCTTCAACCACGAGGAGGCCCTGGCTTCTCTGACCCATGAAAGCCTCCTCTTCTTGACACCCCCTTCCCTTAGGGATGGCTCTTTCAGTTCAAATGGCTGCCCTCATCGCCTGTACCAGGGTTTCCAGATACCACCACCAATGCGACGGGGGTACGGCGGCCTGGCGGCGCATCGCTTCCAGATCAGCCACATGGCCCACGCTCTCGTACCAGTGCTGGACGTGCGTGAGAAACAGGCTATCCGCCGCTTCCAGCTCTCGTCGTTCCGCCTCGCTCAGTTCCTCTTCCCGCTGAGCCAGGGCACTGCGGGTATCCAGCAGCTCGAGCACCTCGAAGCCGCTGACCTCCGGGTGCTGGACGCCCTGGCGAAACCTGGCCAGGAGCTGCTCCGTTCTCCTCATCCCCCCATCTCCCTGACGGTGCCCATGAGGGCAAACCCTCGCTTCGCCAAGTACTCTTCCATCGCCTCAGGCGGAAAGGCCGTTTCCACCACTCCCTCCTTTGTGAAGATCACCAGCCATTCCACGCCTTCTACCGATCCTCTCACGGCATAGTACCGCACGGCGCCAAAGGCGTACACGTAGACCCGATGCTCCTCCCCCCTGGATGACTCGCCGGATCAGGTTCTCATCCTCCTCGACTGAACACTCCGGGGGGAGATGTCCCAAGGCTTTTCGCTTCGCCAGGTGGGCGGCGGCTTTCCCCGGCTTCCACCGGATGCGCTCCTGAAGCGCCCGAAGGGCTGCTGCCCCTTCCCTCACCTGTTCTTCCTATTCTTGGGGATTTGCTTTCATCACCTCTTGAAGCCATCCTATGCTACCATCTGGACCGGCTGAGAGCAAGGTGCTTTTGTTCGGCGATAATACTTCCGGGCTGATCCTACAGCCCGGCTTCCCGGCCTTCCTTCCCGTCGCCGACCCCTTCTGGTCTGGTCCCCTATGGTATAGGCCGTTCTGGTGGAGTCCGTTCCGCCTGCCTCAAAGCCTCGAGCCAGAGGTAAGCGGCGTCGATCCCAGCGGGGCGCTGTATCTTGACGGCTACCGGGTGGCCCCCGCGGGGTGGCTCCGGGTGCAGGTGGAGCCCCCGATGCTAAGGTCTTGGGCGGCAAACCGATCATCAAGGGGACGCGCGTGCCGGTTCAGGTCATCGTGGGCTCGCTGGCAGGAGGCATGAGTGTCGAGGAGGTATGCGAGCAATACCGCCTGAAGCCACAGCAGGTTCGGGCAGCACTCGCCTACGCCGCTGAAGTCCTGGCGGAGGAGCGGGTGTATGCGCTGGCTCATTGATGAAGGGCTACCCAAGGCACTCATAGAGTGGCTCACTGAGCGGGGCGATGACGTGCTGGATATAGCAGACTCGCCCCTGCGTGGCGCGGATGATACAGTGCTGTGGAAGCGGGCAGGGCAGGAGGGGCGCATCCTGATGACCCGTGACTTGGGCTTCATGCTCCCCAAAGTGCAGCCCCAGCCGGTGGGGGTGGTTCTCGTGCGGATACCTGATATACAAGGCAGACGCCATCCTGAGGAAGATGGGGGAAGACGTCGTCTCCAGGTGTTTGTTCGTGAGACCCATCCACCTCCTGCTCGAAGAAGCAAAGAAAGGGGGGGTCGTGATCGAGGTCCGAAGAAGCACAATGCTCTCAGATTCCGGCCCCAGAACTTTGGGGAGCTGATCCCCGGGGCCGTCCTCGTGGACGGTGGGGATTGGCGAGGCCTTTACAGGACGAGGTCCATCGAAGATCAGCTCAGGTGGTTACAGGGCTTCGCCTAGCGCGAGACTCCAGCATAGAAGGCTACTCTTCGTCTTCCGGTTCGAGGGCTTCCGGTTCAAGGAGGCTGCCCCTTCGTTTCGGGGTCAAGATGAAATCGAGGACTTTGTCCTCCCCGGTGGCCAGCGTGACTTTTTGGCTCTGGCGCCGAAAGTCTAGCGCCGTCAATCGGGCCACTGCCCGTTACCGTCCCACGAATGCTCGCCCCTAAGTCTTGCACCGTGATCACCACGGTATCGGTGCTGCTGGCGAAGCCATCGCTGACCGTGACCTGGAAGGTTAGCGTGGTCGCACTGCTCACGAAAGGGGCCCGGAAGGACGGGGTGGCTGTCGTGGCGCCGCCCAGGGCCACCGCCGGGCCGGCGGTCTGGGTCCATTCGAAAGAGAGGGAATCGCCGTCGGGGTCGCTCGACCCGGTGCCATCTAACGTCACCGTGGTCCCCTCGTCCACCGTCTGGTCAGATCCGGCGTTTGCAATGGGGGCATTAGTGACCCTGGTCGTGGTGTCGGGATCCGGCGGGACCTCCTCCAGGTTGCCTGTCTGATCCCGGGCCACGCTGTAGAAGGCGTAGGGCATGCCGGGCTGCCCGGTAAAAGTTGCCGATGTGTCCGTGATGTTGCCAAGCCAGACCGTGAAGGGGCCGCCGTCCTCGGAGACAAAGATCGTGTAGTCCTTGATCCCCGACCCCACGTCTGTCCCCGACCACTCGACCTCAAAGGTGGAGGAGGGCTGGATCGGGGCGAGGGGCACGACCTGACTCTCCGGTTTCGTGTGATCGAGCGTGTTGAGCCACTCCGGCGTGTCCATGGGCGGGTTCACGTCGAAGACGATCCTCGCCCGGTTGCGAATCTCGGTCCTGGTGGGGAGGCCGGGCATCGGCATCACAGTGAAGAGGACGTTCCCTTCCCCCTCTGGCGGGTTCTTGTTGGGCGGCAGGAAGCCAACCAGCGGATCCTCAGGAGGCAGCCCGGTGTCTGGATCAATCGAGGTAAAGCGCCAGGTGAGAAGCCCGGTCGGGGGGTCCACGTGTGCGGTGATCCTGACGAGGAGGTTCTTCTCGGGCCGGAGGTCCACGTCCGTTGTGAACTCACTCATCCCAGGCGGTGGGGTCACCTGCTTGTCCCCGAAGGCGATGAGTCCCAGGCTGAAGGTGCTCAGGTCCATCTTCGCCACGTCAAGCTGGTCCGTGATGACCACCTCCTGGGCCGGCGCTGTGGCTGTCTCTACATTCTCGAAGAAGATGGC
>JACQHM010000091.1 GCA_016199025.1 Candidatus Methylomirabilota bacterium
CGAGCTGCGCAAGCGCGACCCCATCCCGCGCCTGGCAGCACACCTGCGCGAGCGGGGTCTGCTGGCGGACGCCCGGGACGCGGACATCCGGGAGCGGGCGCATCGGCGCGTGACGGATGCGTACGCCTTTGCTCGCCAGAGCCCCTACCCGGAGCCGGCCGAAGCCTTTCAGCACGTCTTCGTGTAGCAGCGACCGGACGCCTCTGCGCCCTTCGAGGGAGACATCCATGGCTATCGCAACTCGCACGCTGACGATGGCGCAGGCTATCGCCGAGGCGATTGGGCAGGAGATGGAGCGGGACCCGAAGGTCTTCGTCATGGGCGAGGACATCGGGGTCTACGGCGGAATCTTCGGTTCTACAGGCGGTCTTCTCGAGAAGTTCGGCCCGGATCGGGTGATGGACACCCCCATCGCCGAGACCTCCTTCATCGGGGCGGCGACGGGGGCCGCCATCGAGGGGATGCGCCCCATCGTGGAGCTGATGTTCGTCGATTTCTTCGGCGTCTGCATGGACCAGATCTACAACCATATGGCCAAGATCACCTACATGTCGGGCGGGGCCGTCAAGGTCCCCGTCGTCCTGATGACGGCCATCGGGGGCGGGTACTCGGACGCCGCCCAGCATTCCCAGTGCCTCTACGGTCTCTTCGCCCACCTCCCCGGCATGAAGATCGTCATCCCCTCGAACCCGTACGACGCGAAGGGGCTGATGATCTCGGCCATCCGGGACGACAATCCTGTTCTGTACTTCTTCCACAAGGGGGTGATGGGCTTGGGGTGGATGACCCCCTTAGAAGGGGCGACGGGGCCGGTCCCGGAGGAACCTTACACCATCCCCTTCGGGAAGGCCGACGTGAAGCGGGAGGGGAACGACGTGACCGTCGTGACGGTCTCTCTCATGGTGCACCGGGCCCTGGAGGCGGCCAAACACCTGGAGGAGGACGGAATCAGCGCCGAGGTCATCGACCTTCGGACCCTGGTCCCCCTCGATAAGGCGGCGGTCATCAACTCGGTGAAGAAGACCCATCGCCTCCTGATCGTCGATGAGGACTACAAGAGCTTCGGGATGAGCGGGGAGATCGCCGCCGTCGTGGCAGAGGAGGCGTTAGATTACCTGGAGACCCCGGTGAAACGGCTGGCCGTTCCCGATGTCCCGATCCCCTACAGCCGGCCATTAGAGGAATACATCCGCCCCGACGCCCAGAAGATCGCCGCTGCGGCGAAGGCGATGATGGGGAGGGCGTAGAGCGTCGTTCACGCGGAAACCACCGTCATCACCACGGCTGAGGCCCCTCCCCAGGGGCCTCAGCCCTTCTGAAAAAGAGGAGGGGCAGGATGCCGGTCGAGGTGGTCTTGCCCGAGCTTTCGACGACGGCAGAGGACATCGTCATCGTCACCTGGTTTAAGAAAGAAGGGATGGAGGTTCAAGAAGGGGAATTGCTTTTGGAGGTGCAGGCGGAGAAGGTGAGCTTTGAGATCCATGCCCCTGCCTCGGGGCATGTCGCAAAGATCCTGGCCCCCCAAGGGGCCGTGGTCAAGGCGAGGTCCGTCGTCGGCCTGATCGCTGCTCCTGGTGAAGCCCTGGTGGAGGAGAAGCCTGTGGAAGCCCCAATCGCCAGGCCTGAGGCAAAGGCCGAGGTCTTTATCCTCGCCTCCCCAGCAGCCAGGCGTTTAGCGCGCGAGCACGGGATCGACCTGGATTTGGTGAAGGGGAGTGGTCCCGAAGGCAAGATCACCGAACAGGATGTCATGGAAGCCGTGAGGAAGAAGCCTGAAGCGGCACCAACAGGCTTGACCATCCTGGAACGGATCCCCTTGGCCGGGATGCGGAAGGCGATCTACGATAATATGGCCAAGAGCCACGCCCAGGTCGTCCCCGTCACGCTGGTCTCCGAGGTAGATATGACCGAGGCGGTGAGGCTTCGGGAGGAAAAGCTTTCTGAGTGGGATCGGGAAGGGATCAGACCCACAATCAACGATGTCGTCCTCAAAGCCGCGGCCATGACCCTGGCCGAGGATCGTCGTTTGAATGCTTCGTTGGCGGAGGGAGAACTTAGGATCTGGCGGGAGATTAACATTGGGCTCGCCGTGGCCGTCGAGGATGGCCTCGTCGTTCCCGTGATCCGGGGCGCCGATCGAAAATCGCTCCCGGAGATCGCCAAAGAAGCGAGGGAGTTGGCCGAGCAGGCCAGGGGGAGGAAGCTCAGACCCCAGGATTTAGAAGGGGCGACCTTTACGGTCACGAACCTGGGGGCCTTCGGCATCACAGCCTTTACCCCCATCATCCCCCTCCCCCAGATCGCCATCCTGGGCGTCGGGATGATGGAGGAGAAGCCTGTCATCCGCGACGGGCAGGTCGTCCCCCGGCAGGTGATGAATCTCTGCCTTGTCTTCGATCACCGGGCCATCGATGGTGCCCAGGCCGCCCAGTTCCTCCAGAAGGTGAAGGCCACCCTGGAAGCCCCGTCCACTTTCTTCTAAAGAAGGGTCAAGGGATCTATCCGAGATAGGGGAGCCCTTCCGCGGGCTCCCGTGAGAGGATGGCCGCAGAGGGCCACCCCTCCATGAAACCGAAGGAAGGAGGAACCAATGAGCCATCATACGCGCACGCCTCGTGAGGTCTTCGACCATCACCTGAAGGCGATCAACGATGGAAACTTGGACGAGATCGCTGCCGACTACACCGAGAAGGCGTTCTTAATCATCCCCCCGGACACCATCCTTCGAGGCCGGGAAGCCATCAAAGGCCTCTTCCAGCAGGCCCTCACAGAGGCGCTTCCTGGGGGGAAGTTCACCGCCAAGACGATCATCGTCGAGGGGGA
>JACQHM010000002.1 GCA_016199025.1 Candidatus Methylomirabilota bacterium
ATTCTGAGATCTATTCTCACCCCCTTCCTGTGGTTTTGCCACCCTCTGAGAGCGGTGGGACAACACCCCCGCCGTCCCGAAGAGGCAGCCCCCATCGTTGCTCATTTCTCCTCATGCTCGTGGCTCCCACTGCCGGCGCTCTTCGCCGCAGCCTCTTCCCGCAAATGGTGCAGGAAGGATCGCAGCGCATGGATATCGGCCGCCGAGGTCTCCCTCGGAGGCATCATGGCAAAGGTGGGAAGGGCCTGGATGGGATCCTTGAAATGCTCCGTCCGCCAGGTCTCGTCGTGCTTCAGATGTGCCGTAGCCAGATCGGGCGCTGCCGTCCCGCCAAGGCCGTTCAAGGCATGGCAGGCGGTGCAGTTCTTGGCCGTGAAGACCATGCGGCTGCGCTGAAGCTCATCGTGCTGGGCCAGGAGCCAGTCCATGCCCCATGTGTCCTTGGGCCCCAGGGACTTGAGGTAGGCCACGATCTGCCAGATCTGATTGTCGCTAAAGTGTTGCTTGTAGCCCGGCATCTGGGATTTCAGGAGCTCTTGGCCGCCCTCTTTGATCCGCCAGAAGGCATAGCCATCGGTCATGAAGGAGATCTGGAGTTGGTCGGTGAAATCCACCGGCGTACCGGCCACCCTGATGACGGCCCCCTTCGCATCGGCCCGATCGCCGTGGCAGGCAGCACAATAGGTCTTAAAGAGCTGACGGCCAACGGTGACGGCCTGGGGATCGCCGTCGTAGGGGTTTTTCAGGTCCCTGTACGGCGTCGGCGTCAGATCCACCGCCTGCACCACCGGCACAGCCCGCGGGTTGTCCTGTCCCACGGACAGGAGCCGGATCTCTCAGTTCCAAGCGAACCCCACGGCCGCCCACAGGACCACCATGGCGAAAAGTACCAGCACTCCTAGACCAAACCTGTTACGCATCACCTTCATCGTTTTTCCTCCACTGCTCTGGTAGGGGCAATCCCCTGTGGTTGCCCTGGAGAGGGGGCAGGCACGGAGGCCTGCCCCTACTCCCTTTATCCCCCAGCGATGGGCGGGAAGATGCTGACCACGTCGCCGTCCCGGAGTTTCTCCTTGAGATCCCGTTCGAGGGTCCGGCCGTTGACAACTGTAAGTTCGGCCAGCTCCGGCGGGATGCCCAGTCTTTCGATCAAGCCCTCGACCGTTAAGCCGTCCTGGAGATCCAGAAGGACTTTCCCCCTCTCCGATCCCGGGGGAAGATACCGGCGGAGGGTGGCGAAGAGCCGAAGCTCAATCTTCATAACAAGGGCTAGGGATTAGGGGCTGGGGACTGGTGTTTGCCCTGTCTGCGCTCGCTCCTCGCCCCTAGCCCCCAGTTCCTTCATCTGGGCGTGGAGGAGCCGCTCGACAACATGTCCCTCCACCAGGTGCTTTTCGACGATCTCAGGGACATCCTCGGGCTTCACCTCCTGGTACCAGATCCCTCCGGGATAGATCACCAGGATGGGGCCGACATGGTGGAGGTGATTACAGCCCATGCGAGTGACCTTGATGTCCGTTAAGCCACGGGCCTCCACTTCCCGCCGGAAGGCCTCATAGACCTCGTGGCCGCCTTTGTTCCCGCAGTGGACCTCTTTTCGATCGTTGGTGCAGCAAAAGACGTGCAGCCGGTACGGCTCGAGTCCTCTCATCGTCTCCGTCCTTGGATAAAACAATGTTTGATCTAGGCTGCTACTTTATAGCATGGGGAAGAGAAATCTGTCAAGTTTTCAGAAAGGGGGGGGGGTTACTTTCCTGTAAGCGGCAATTCCGGCGTGGAGGGCATTCAGAGGGAGGAGGGCACACTTGATCCGAGAGGGCCTGATCTCGGCTTTCAGGGCCGAAAGGAGCTCCTCCTGGTTCATGCCTTCCGCCCGCTCAAGGCTCTCTCCCTGGATCATCTCGGTCAGGATTGAGGCTGCCGCCCGGCTGATGGCGCAGCCGTCCCCTTTGAAGCGGGCCACCTCTACCATCCCATCGTGAAGTTTCAGCTCGATCCTGATCCGATCCCCACACAAGGGATTGAAATCCTCGGAGGCGATGTCGGGGGAGGGAAGGGTGCCGTAGTTCCGGGGATGCCGGAAGTGCTCCAGGATGATATCTCCATAGAGGGCGGCCATGACCCTACTCCAGCTCCCCCCGCCCTTTGGTGGGCCGGTACGGGGGGAAGCGGAAGGCCAGCTCCCGGGTCAGGAAGCCGCCGTGGCCGAGCTCGGAAAGCTCCTCCCGGCTGATCCGCCCCCCCGAGAGGATCCTCGGGAGGACCAGATCGAAGACCGTCGCCTTGGAAAAGAGGCTGCATGAGGGCATCCCGATGATGGGAACCTGTTCCAGGAAAGCCAGCCAGAAGAGGCTCCCGGGGTGGGCCGGGACCCCATGCTTCTCTAACGAGGCTCCGGCCCGCTCGAGGGCCCTAAACGCGGGGTCTAATGGGTCCATGGCCCGGGCCCCCGCTGTGACGATCACCTGGGCCCCTTTCTTGACAAGGGCCTGGAGGGCCCCGGCGATCGCCTCCGGCGTCGGCGGGACGAAGACGATGTCCAGAAGCTCGGACCCGAACCAGGCGACCTTCTCGTGGAAGGCGCTCCTGAACCGCTCGTGGTTCTTCTCGTCCAGGGTCTCCTGAACGACGGCAGCCACCTGCCTCTTCATGAAGGGTCGGACGCGGAGGAGGCCTCCCACCTCGTGGGCGATGGCCTCGGCCTCTCTCACCTTGTCTTCCTGAAGGACGAAAGGGGTGATCTTCGCCCTGGCCACCAGCTCCCCTTCGACGACGATATGGCCACGGTAGAGGGTGTAGACGGAGATCCCCTCGATCCTGTTCACCCGCCTAAGCCGCTCCACGTCCACATCCAAGATCCCTTTCCAACGGGCCGCCAGGGGCCACTGGCCACCGGCCAGCCCTTTGACCTCAACCCCCTCCCCCGCCACGGCGGGGGCTAACCGTGCCCCCGCTTCGTCCTCGTGGAGGTCCCCCTCCTCCATCTCGACCAGGTGAAGCTCCTCCCACGGGAGGCTTTGGAGCAGGGGAAGGTCCTCCTCCTGGAGGATCTGGCCCTTTTTCAACACCGATTGCCCCGTTTCGTTCAGGAGGTCATGGCAGAGGACCAGGCCCTTCAAGCGGTCCAGGGTCACCTCTTCTCGCGTGAGGAGATGGGTCTTCATGAGGACTTCCTCTCTCTCATGGGCGTCCCGGGGCGGCCGGCCTTGACACAGATCGCCTCGGCGAGGATACCTAGCGCGATCTCAGCCGCCGTCTTTGCCCCGATATCCAGGCCGATAGGGACATGGATCCGACGAAGGAGATCGTCGCCAATCCCTTCTTCCCTCAAAAAATCAAGGATCGCCTGCCCCCGCCTTCGGCTCCCCAGCATCCCGATGTAGACGGCATCGGTCTTCAAAACCGTCTTCAACACCGGAATGTCATATTTATAATCATGGGCCACCAGGACGACAAAGGTCGAAGGGGTGTAGGAGAGGGTCTCGGCGATCTCGGAGGGGATGCCAATCAGAAGCTCATCAGCGTCGGGGAAGCGGTCGCGGGTGGCGAACCGGGGCCGGCCATCGACCACCACGGTCTTTAAGCCGAGCCCTTTAGCCAGGGTGACCAGGGGCATCGCCACGTGCCCCGCCCCGAAGATGATCAGGGTCGGGGGGGGACCATGGACCTCGAAGAAGGCCTCCAAGGGAGCAGGTTCCCGGTGCAGGGTGAGGGTGCGGGAGGCCCGCTGCTGGATGAGTTCGAGCGCCCTCATCCGTGCCTCCCGATCCAGGGCATCATCCCCCAGGGTGCCGATAGTTGTCCCATCCTGGAGGACCACCAGCTTGGCCGAGGTCGCCTCCAGGGGCGTGACGGCTACCGCGGGCCGCCCCTTCTCCACCTCCCCCCGGATGGTTTCGTAGACCTTCACCATCGGATCGTCGGGGTTGTCCAGGTTGATCGGCTCGATGAAGACCTCGACGGTCCCGCCGCAGGAGAGGCCCAGCTCCCACGCCTCCTCATCCCCTAAGGCCATAGCGAGGCGCTTTGGCTTTAGGGAGGCGAGAACTGCTTCTGACTCCTCGATGACCTGGGCATCGACGCACCCCCCGATGGTCACCGAGCCTAAGATCCGGCCCCCCTCCCCCACCCACATCTTTGCCCCCTCTTTCTTGGGGGTCGTCCCTTTCGTGGCAACGAGGGTCGCCATCGCGACCCGCTTCTCGTTCTTCTGCAACCCTTCCAGTTGCTCAAAGACCTCGCTCACTTCTTCATTCCCTTATCACATGCGAGTTACAGATAAAGATGGCGTTCCAGCGTCTTCAGGCTGGCCAGGTTGTGGGCCGAGGCGAACACGTCCACATAGGGGAGGGCCGCCTGCATCCCCCGGGTGAGGGGTTGATAGGTCGGACTCCCAAGAAGGGGGTTCAGCCAGATCAGGCGCCCTGACCGCTTTTTGAGGGTCACCAAGGCTTCGGCCAGTTCCTCCGGCTCCCCCGTGTCCCACCCGTCGCTTAAGATGATGACAATAGTCCTTTTGTCCACAAGACTCGGCCATTCTTTGTTAAAGGTTGTCAGGGAAGGGCCGATCCTTGTCCCCCCCGACCAGTCGCGGACATCCCCCGAAAGACGGCCTAGGGCGCTCAGGTAGGGATGGCCCTTCAAATGATCGGTGATCCGGGAGAGGGAGGTGCTGAAGGTGAAGGTCTCCACCCGGGCGAAGCTGTTCTGGAGGGCGTACAGGAACTGGAGGAGAAAGCGGCTGTAGAGGTCCATGGAACCCGAGACGTCGCAGAGGGTGACGAGCTTCGTCTTCCGCGTCTTCCGCTCCTGAAAGGTCAGCTCGATGGGGTCGCCCCCGGTCTTCAGGCTCCGGCGGAAGGTCCGCCGAAGATCCACCCACTGTCCCTTCCGGGTCGGTTTCCGGCGGCGGCTGGGGCGGGCGGCGAGCCTCCTGGCGATCCGGGTCGCCACCTTGGTGATCTCCTCCAGCTCCTCAGCCCCAAAGATGCTGAAATCCTTGTCGATGAGGGCCTCCTGATCACTCATCCCCGGGAGACCGATCGGCTCCCCCTGACCCTCATCCGGGTTCAGCCACCGTTCCAGGGAGAGGGCCATCCCCTTCGTGGGGCGCTTTGGGGTTGGGGGGGGCTCCTGGACCTCTGTCGTGGGAGGAGGCATCCCGCCCAGGAGCCCCTTCAGGGATTGGGGGCTGGAGCCGTTAAAGCCCCAGAAGGTCTCGAACAGCTCCTCAAAGATCGGAAGGTCCTCCACCCGGGAGGTGAGGACACTCCTCAAGCCCCAGTAGACCTCCTGGCGGTCGCCGAGATCGACAAGGTTCAAGGTCTTGACCGCATCGATGGCCTCCGCCGGGGTGACCAGGAGCCCCCGCTCCCGCAGGGCCCGGCAGAAGCGAACCGTGGTCGTCAAAAGATCGCGTTGGTGGGTGGATTCCATCATGGGAGAGGAGTGATCATCCCGGCGAGGTGTCCCGCGTCAAGCTCCGCCTGGAATTTTCTGAGATCCCCTTTATCCTTCACAAAGCACCCCAGCGTCTCCCGGACCACCTCGTCGCCCAGGTAAGAGGCGTGGAGGGCGACCAGGGCCGTCGCCCAGTCCAGGGTCTCCGCCACTCCCGGCACCTTGTTCAGCTTCATCTTCCGGACCGTCTGCATGAAGCGGGCGATTTCGCCGGCCAACTGCTCGTTGATCCCCGGGACCTTCGTCTGGACGATCTTCAGCTCCTTGGCGAGGGAGGGATAGTCAATCCAAAGGTAGAGGCAGCGGCGCCGAAGAGCGTCGGATAGTTCCCGGGAGCGGTTCGAGGTGAGAACGACGTAAGGGTGATGGGTCGCCTTGATGGTCCCGATCTCGGGGATCGTTACCTGGAAGTCCGAGAGGACCTCCAGCAGGAACGATTCGAATTCTTCATCTGAGCGATCGACTTCGTCTATCAGTAAGACAGGGGCCTGCCCATCTTGGGTGATAGCCTGGAGGAGGGGCCGCTTCAAGAGAAAGGGCTCGCTGAAGATCACAGCTTCCTTCTCTTCCGCCGAGTGAGCGGATGCCTCTTCCAGTTTGATTCGTAGCAGTTGCTTCGAGTAGTTCCACTCATAGAGGGCCGTCGTGGCGTCCAGCCCTTCGTAGCACTGGAGGCGGATCAGGTTCGTGTCCAGCGCTCGCGCCAGGACCTTGGCGATCTCCGTCTTCCCAACCCCCGCGTGCCCCTCGATCAGGAGGGGCTTCTTCAACGCCATGGCCAAATAGACGGAGGTGGCGATGGCCGGATCGGTGATATAGGCCTCCTGCTCCATCAGTTCCTGGATCTTCCGGATCTCCTCCCTCACGAGTTCTCCTTCTCGTCAAGACCGAAGAGGTTGTGAAGCGTTAGGGTTTCTCGACGATGTCCTTCCTTAAGGGGGCGAGGAGCGCCAGCAGCTCGTTCTTCTCGGCCTCGCCGACCCTGAACCTGTCGAGGGTGGCGACCAAGTCCTCGACGAGGGCGTCGAACTCGGCGTTGGTGATCCCCATGCCGGCATGGGCTGTCTTCATATCCAGGCCCATGTAGCTGCAATGCCCTCCCGTGGCTTGGCAGACCTGGTCCACGAGGCGTCGCTTCAGGAGGGGAATGTTGGCGTTGGCAAACCTGGCATTGATCCGGCTGTCGGCGGCGACCCGGGCGACAAAATCATCGACCACTGCCTGAATGGCATTCAGGCCACCCAGCCTCTGATACAGCGTCATCGAGAGGGGTGGTTCTGGGGTCACGGTGGTCATGGCCGGGCCTGACTCCATCCTGGCGCAGGCCGCCACAATCAGGATCAGGGCGCTTGACAGACCGGCGATGATCAACCTCAAGTGCCTAGTCATTTTTCAGCCTCCTTTCGTTGTTGATACCGGGGAAGGGCTTCGTAATCCTCCCACGTGTCCACATCCTCAAGGAAGGGGCAATCGAAAGTCACCTGCTCGATAATCCCCTGATCGACACCCGGCTGGTCGCCTCTAAGGAATTCTCATGCTTTTTATCATGCTTTCGGCCCTGGGGTCAAGGGCCGCGATTCTGCTCCGGTACAACGAGGTGTACCTCTTCTGGCAGGGTCGGGGGCTCGCCAGGTTCCTCCTCGCCCCCGGTTCCCTCCCGGAGCGTCTCCTCTCGCAGGACACCCCGCTTCCTCATGGCCTCCAGAATCCAGCGCTGCTTCCAGCGGACCCTTCTCGATGGGTCTAGGACACTACGCCGCAAGGGGTTCGGGATGACCGCCGCCATGAGGGCCGCCTGCTCCGGGGTAAGGTCCGCACAGCTCGTCGCGAAGTAGGCCTGGGCCGCCGCCTCGCACCCAAAGATCCCATCGCCCCACTCGATGTAATTCAAGTACAGCTCCAGGATCCGCTCCTTGGACAGCTCGTCTTCCATCCTCCAAGCGATGATCACCTCCCGGATCTTCCGGAGGGGGTTCTTGGAGGTCGAGAGGAAGAGGTTCTTGGCCAGTTGCATGGTGATGGTCGAGCCGCC
>JACQHM010000093.1 GCA_016199025.1 Candidatus Methylomirabilota bacterium
GACCCCACCTCACCTATCGAAAAAGCGAGTGTTGGAAACTCTCCGCCTAAGGCTACACGCGCCGTAATTCTACCCGACCGCCATGGGTGAGGCAGGTGCGATATTGAGTTCAGTGTAGCCAAGAGGGGAGATTACGATGGCAACCGCGAAGGAACAGATGGCTCGCATCATTGAGGCACAGCCGGACAACGCCTCATATGAGGAAATCTTGCGGGAGCTTGCATTTACGCGGATGGTAGAGCGTGGCTTGGCCGACTCGGATACGGGCCGAACTATCAGCAATCAAGAGATGCAGGAACGCATCTGCTCATGGCAGAGCTGATCTGGACGGCCGAAGCCGAGCGCTGGCTGCACGACATCTACACCTACATCGCCCAAGATAATCCGCAGGCGGCGGCCAAGGTCGTCAATGGTATCTATCAGAAGGCACAGCTCTTGCGGGAATTCCTGTTCCTTGGCTACAAGTAGGAGGCGCGTCCGGACCGGGAAATCCGAATTCTCCTTTACGGTCACTACCGGATAGCGTACCTGCGAACCGACAGCGCTCCTGGGTGCAGATTTTGATCGATAGTAACCGTCAGCGCATCGTGTAGGTTTGATACAATGCAACCGTCAGCGCATCATGCATCATCTGGCGGTAGCGTAATGCCTCAAGCTTCGGAGTTCAAGCGCGAATTGGCCCTTCCTGTGCAAACAGGCACGCAAAGGTTTACGATGCGCTGTCGCATAGCCCAGCCCGTAAATGAACGATCATGTGGCGGCCCAATGCGTCACGGAACTGCACGATGCGGTGTCAGTCAGAGCCTGAACGATGCGCTGTCGGCCTGCACGTACCTGATCAAGGAAGACAAGAACATCGATATATGAGGGGTCTTCCACGGTGCGATGGAAATGGAACGGTATCTGTGATCAGGAAGCGCCTAACAGCGGGAGCAAGCTGACGGTCCGCTGCGCGGCCCACAGCTCATCCCGCAACTCGTTATACGCACCCATGGCCGGGAAGGGTCGTCGGATCTGTAGAGGCCTTGAGGATCTGCCCCGGGATTGCGCGCACGGCTTCACCCAAGGGCTGCCCGCCTCTCTCCTGAGGATCCAGAGCCCTCGTTGATTATTCCCCCTGCCTCCAGATTCCTCCCTCCGTGTTTCCTGCTGCTCTTCTCTTCGGGTGTGACCCATGGGCCTTCTCCCACCGCTGATCCTTCCCTTGAGTTCCTCCGTTCATCCACCTATTTGTTCTCCTGTCTAGCGCTCCGCCTGCCTGCAGTCGGCCTGGCGTTAGAGGACCCAAGCTCTTGACAGACCTTGCCCCTGGGCCGGACGGCCAGCATCTTGTATCTGACGGACAAGGTTGGGCCACTCGGTCTCCCCTTGCCATGCCTCACAGAACAGGCTCTGCTCTGTGGCTTCCCTCTCCCCCCGTTTCTCCTATTCAGCTCTCCTGGGTCGCTTCCTTTGAAACCGTCCCCTGGCGCGCTCAACCTTTCTTGGCCTGGTGAGTCATCATGCATCGGAGCCGGTCTGTTGGGCATGTGAACTCCTGCCAAGAAAGGGGATAAGCACGATACCGATGACGCGGGAGGAACGGGCCCTGCAGGGCGGGCAGGTGGTCGTCAAGCGGTATGGGGGCAGCACATGGTCACCATCTACCGCAGCCTCCTCGACCGGAATGCGCTGTTTGAGCGGTGTCGGTGAGGCCTGCCCGAGTGGTTCTCGGTACCGTTGACCGGTTCCGCTTTCTCAAGGGGTAATGGGGCCTTTGGCTCAACCACGGATTGGAGCGTCCTCACCGATCGGCAGCAAGGGGAGGAAATGGAGGAGGAAAGCTGTGAGGACGCCAAGGGCTGATCCGCTGGTCTGTTTGAGACGCCAGAGGGAAGGGACAACCTTTGGACAGACCAGCAGCTTAAGAAGGACCTTGGTGGCTGAGACTTCCCCTTTCCTCCCTGTGAGCCGGTTAAAGTCAAGCCCTAAGGGTTGATCGAGGGTATCAGAGACCCCGCGGATGGCCAGGAAGGGGAGGCGGGCACAAGATGCGACCCGGGCGACGGCGGCACTCTCCAGATCGGCGGCAAGGGCTCCTGATCGGGCGGCCTCCTGTTTCTCCGTGGGCTCTATCAGGATCCGGGGTGACGTGAGCAGGGTTCCCTGCCGGTGAGGGAGCCCTATCGTCTTGGCCGTTTCCCTGGCGAGCTTTATCAAAGCGGGAGATGAGAGGAGGGGGTCTGCATAAGGGACAGAGGGGGTCTGGTCGAGGATCCGTTCACCCAGGATAATCTCGCCCGGTTGGAGGTCTGGCTGAAGGGCCCCGGCGAGCCCGGCGGAGAGGAGGGTGGAAGGGGTAAAGCCCTCTACCAAGGCGATGGTGGCGTGTTCACTCCGCGTTCTCCCCATGCCGCTTGCGACGAGGACGACCTTTCGGCCTTCTACGCTTCCAGTGAGAAATGAAAAGCCTTGATGGGTTCCCCTCTTCCTCCCATCGAGCCTCTTCCACAAGCCTGCCGCCTCTCGCTTCAAGGCCATCACGATCCCGATCGGCCGGTTCATAGCAAGGCCCGCCCCAGGGCCAATAAGGGGAAGTAGATCCGGTACATGTGGTAGCGAAGGTAGAACACCCGAGGGAAACCGGTCCCGGTGAAGGACTCTTCCACCCAGTCGCCCTCGTCCCGTTGACGTGTCACGAGGTATCTGATCCCCCTCCTGACCGGTTCGGAACGGGCTTCGCCGGCGGCGAGGAGGCCGAGGAGGGCCCAGGCGGTCTGGGAGGGGGTGCTCTCCCCAACCCCGGCGAAGGCCTTCCCCTCGTAGCTCTTGCACGTTTCCCCCCACCCCCCATCGGGGTTTTGTGTGGCCTTGAGCCACTGGACGGCCCTCCTTACATAGGGCTGGTTCATGTCTTCGCTGATGGCGTTCAGGGCGCTTAAGACGGACCAGGTCCCATAGATGTAGTTCACCCCCCATCGCCCATACCAACACCCCTCCGGCTCTTGCTCATGTTTCAGGAAGTCAAGGGCCTTGGATGCCGGGGGGAAGGTACGGTCATAGCCCAATTGCCCCATCAGTTCTAAGACCCGGGCTGTCACGTCAGAGGTTGGCGGGTCAAGTAAGGCCTTGTGGTCGGCGAAGGGGATCTCGTTGAAGAACAGCTTGTCGTTGTCGGCGTCGTAGGCCCCCCATCCGCCATTCTTGCTCTGCATCCCCAGGAGCCAATGGAAGCCCCTGTCCATGCCTTCCTTTTGTATCTCGTGTTCCTCGGTTGGGAGCTTCACCCGGTGGAGGGCCATGAGGACCATGGCGGTATCGTCACAATCCGGGTAGAAGGTGTTCTCATATTGGAAGTACCATCCTCCCGGCGTTAAGCCCGGCCGTTTCACCGCCCAGTCGCCCACGGTGGCGATCTGCTGGGAGAGGAGCCACCGGGCCGCCCGCTGGAGGAGAGGATGAGAGGGATCCAGGCCGCTGTCTACCAAAGCGATGATGGCGTTGGCGGTATCCCAGACGGGGGAGAAGCAGGGCTGGGGATGAAGGGAGTCGTCATCCTCGACGATCAACTCGTCAATCTCCCGAAGAGCCTTGGCCACGAGGGGATGGTCCATGGGATACCCAAGGGCCACCAGGGCCCACACCGAGTTGGCCATGGCAGGGTAGATGGCCCCTAGGCCTCCGGATCCTCTCATCCGTTCCAAGATCCATGCCTCGGCCCTCTTCAGGGCCTTCGCCCTCACACGTTTCATAGGATGGGCGTCGTAGGCTCGTAGGAGGCGATCCAGACCGAGGAAGACATTCCTCCAGCTCATCCACCGTTTGTCCCCCTCGAACCATTCGGCGACCTCCTCCGGGGGGGCGACGTAGAGTTCCCTGATCCCCTGCTCAAGCGAGAGCCTTCTGAGCGGGCGTTTGGCGAAGATGATGAGGAGGGGCATCAAGACGGTCCTGGACCAGTACGAGATCTCGTAAAGAAAGGTCCGGGGGAGGAGGGCGAGTTCCACCGGCATCGCCGGGACTCCCTTCCAGGGGCACTGGCCGAAGAGGGCTAAAGCAATCCGGGTGAAGACATTCGCCTTGACGGCTCCGCCTTTGCTCAAGATATTCGCTCTGGCCTTTTCCATGTGAGGGGCCTCCAGCGGCTCCCCGGCCAGCTTCAAGGCAAAATAGGCCTTGACGGTGCAGGAAAGCTCGCTTGGCCCCCCATGGTAGATGGGCCAGCCGCCATCGGGGAGCTGCTTCTGTAAGAGATACCGGACCGCCTTTCGCTCCTGGGCCAGGTCCAGCCGTCCGAGGAAGTGGTTCAGCATCAGGCATTCGGAGGTCAGGGTGGAGTCGGCCTCCAGCTCGGCCACCCAGAACCCCTCAGGGGCCTGCTGCTTCAACAAATACTCTTGGCTCTTTCGGATCGCTTCCCTCACTTGTTCCATCGTTGGTTAACCTTCAGACGAGTCACGAAGAAACCAAGGGGGAGGGCCGAGAGGCCGAGGCCGATGGCCCCCAAGGTCGGCTCGCCGATCCAGAAGGTCATGCCGACCCCGGAGAGAAGGACCAAGAAATAGAGGAACGGGCCTCCAAGCCCGGGGAAGCTCGCCCCCGCCGGCACCCCACCTAGGGACCGGTCGATCGCTTCGAAGAGACCGAGGATCCCCGACCCAACCACCCCCCATCCCAGGAAGTTCGAGAGGGGGACGCCGAAGTAGATCCCCCCTTCTGGGTAGCCGTAGATCTTCCCCAAAAACCATCGATCCCCCCGGAGGGCCAGGGGGTCGATGATGACATCCAAGAGGACGAAGAGCAGGGTCGCGAGGAACAGGACCCTCCAACGCTGGAGCCCTTTCCACGACGGGTGGAGGAGGTGCAGGGCCAGGGTGTAGCTTGCGTAGGCCAGGAAAACGAAGGAAAAAGAATCCATGAACGGGACGTTCAAGATCCAGAGTTCCCTCCCCTTCGTCTCAGGGATGTAAGAGTAGAAGCCGAAAGGAAAACCGGTCCGGGTGGAGGAGAATTCCGCCGCGAAGGCAACCCCCCAGCCGAGGAGGGTGAAGATGAAGGTCCGCATCCATCCCCAGGACTGGACCGCCGATGTGAAAAAAATCGCGAAGAGGATGGACACGTAAGGCCTGAGTATCAGGGTGGAGAAGAGAAGCTTGAGGGACTCCACGATCGACCTCTTGAAAGTCCAGGGACTTAAGAAAGGACCGATCAGAAGCGCCGGCTGGTAAGGTAGCCCGCAATGGCGTGAAGGGCCCATGCCCGCCCCTCGAACGGTCGAAGGACCTCCTTGGCCTCTGCCGTCAAGCGTTCGACCTCCTTCATCGACGTCTCTTTCCCCATCAAGGCTGGGAAGGTGGCCTTCGCGTGTTTCAGGTCACTTTTCGCCGGCTTCCCCAGCTCCTCCGTCGTGCTGGTGACATCCAGGAGGTCGTCAACGATCTGGAAGGCAAGGCCGATCCGCTCCCCGTACCGGCTGAGGGCCCCGATCTGTTCCTCGGAAGCTCCCGCGACCAACCCCCCGGCAATGACCGATACCTGGATGAGGGCCCCGGTCTTGTGGGTGTGGAGGTAGAGGAGCGTCTCCTGGTCGATCTCTTTCCCTTCTGAGAGGATGTCAACCGATTGTCCCCCCACCATCCCTGAGCTTCCCGCCGCCCTGGCGATCTCCTGGATCAGGACTGACAGCCTCTGGGCGTCCATGTGTTGGGTGATAGCACCCTGGGAGAGGAGCTCAAAGGCCAGGGTCAGCAGGGCATCCCCGGCGAGGATGGCCAAGGCCTCACCGTAGACCTTATGACAGGTTGGCTTTCCCCGGCGAAAGTCGTCGTCATCCATGCTGGGGAGGTCGTCATGGATCAGGGAATACGTATGGATGCATTCTAAGGCAGCGGCCACCGGAAGGATGCCCTCGACCTCTCCTCCCACCGCTTCGGCTGCAGCGATGGCGAGGATCGGCCGGAGGCGCTTCCCTCCGGCGAAGACACTGTAGCGTATCGCTTCGTGGAGGAGGCGGGGGTACATGTCAGCCGGGGGGAGCAGACGATCCAGGGTTTGGTTGACCAGTTTCCGCCGTTCCGCTAGGTAGTCCTCCAGCTCCGGCATAGCGTGCCTCTTACGGGCTATGAGAGGGCAGGGACCCTTCGCCTCGCGTAGCCGTTCTCCACGAACCAGCGGACGGCCTTCTCCAGGGCCTCCTCGACAGGGGTCTGGGGCAGGCCTAGCTCCCTGACCGCCTTGGAGGGGTCAAAGAACATGGATTTCTTGGCCATCTTGACCCCCTCCAGCGGGATCAGGGGTGGGCTCTTTGTGATCCAATCGGCGATCCACTTGTTCATGTAAGCCAGAGGGAGGACCGCCCGGTGGGGCAGTTTCAGCGTTGGGGCTTTCAGTCCCGTGATCCTGGAGAGGGTGCCGAAGATCTCCTGGAGCGTCAGGTTCTTGTGGCCGAGGATATAACGCTCCCCCACCTTTCCCCGCGTAGCGGCCAGAAGGTGACCTTCCGCCACATCGTCCACGTCGATCAGGTTCAAACCGGTATCAAGATAGCCGAACAACTTGCCGTTTAAGAAGTCCACGATCAGCTTCCCTGTCGGGGTAGGCTTCACATCCCGAGGCCCTACCGGGGTGCTGGGATTGACAGTGACGACGGGGAGGCCTTCGCCGGCGAAGCGACGGGCGACCTCTTCGGCTAAGAACTTTGACCGTTTGTAATGTCCGACCATCTCCTGCAAAGAGACCGGGGTCTCTTCCGTTCCAGGGCTTCCGTCGCCGGGTAACCCAAGGGCCCCGACGGTGCTGGTGTAGACGACCCGGGCGACCCCGGCCTTCCGGGCCGCCTCGAGGATATTCTTCGTTCCTGTCACGTTCGTTTCGTAGAGCTCCTGAGGATTGGGTGTCCAAAGCTTATACGAGGCTGCCACATGGTACAGCCTTTGACAACCATTCATCGCCTTGTCCAGTGATCCTGCATCCCTCAGATCACCATGAACGATCTCCACCTGGAGGCCCTTCAGGTTTCGGAGATCGGCACCGGGCCGAACGAGGACCCGGACGGCTTCCCCCCGTTTCAGGAGGCGGAGGACGACGGCCGAACCGACAAAGCCGGTGGCCCCCGTCACGAGATTCATGGTCCTTCCCTGCTTTCCACGGTTCTTCAGAGGTTCTAGAAACGATAACCAAGGTTTGTGAAGACGGTGACATCGGCGTCGGCCCCTGGGCTATTGAAAACATCCTCGGCGGCCCCGAGCTGCCAGGAGAGGTTCCTGGCGAGCCCAACGTTCATGCCGACAAGCACCTCGAGGAGCTCTTGGTCGAAGATCTTGTTTCCCATGTGCCTGAACGGCCGTGTCGCCGCGTCTAACTGGAGGACGGCCGAGAGCCGACGGGAGAGGCGGTACTCGGCCGCGACGGCCCCGGAGAAGAAGGGGCCGAAGTCCAGGCCGGAGAACCTCTCCGGCTTGAAAGGGACAATGAGGTTCCCGTTCACGTAGAAGATGAGCGGGCCCACCCCTTTTTCCAAGATCACGCCGGCACCCAGATCCGGCTCACCACTGCCGAAGGCGAGGTCGGCATCCCCCGTCGGAATCTTGATCCCCACCCGGCCTGTCACGGCTGGAAAATACTTCTCCTCCTTAAGGATCTCCCCCTTCGCCCGGAGGACGAGATCGCCAGGACTCAAGACATGATCGTTGTTATCGAAGAGAGGGATGCCGTCCTTCCGGACGTCAAACGTCACGCTGAAGTCGGGGAACTCCTCACGGTTCCGCCGAAGCTTGGCCTCCGCGGCAAAGGCCCGCTCGACGCCCCTGATGGTCTTATCCAGAAAACCCCCGGAGATGTAGTAAAAGGGGAGCTCCAGGCCGAGCTCGACCCTATGGCCAATGCCGTAGGCAAAGTTCATGCCGATCTTGGTCATCTCCAGGTCCAGGGTGGCATCGATCCCCCCTTGGTTCTTCTGAAGGAGGACGTTGGTCCGGGAGAGGGCCATCCGGACGTCCCCTCTCCCTTTCGGAAGGACCGTTGCCTGTTCCGCATCGAAGCCAAGGAACAGGAGCTGAAGGGGCTGTTGGTTCCTGATAGCCAGGGGGCCTCCGCTACCCGCCAGATCCTCATCATTGTCGGCGAAGCTTCGGATCGATGGGACAAGCACGAGGCCAAGGGCCACGAACAGTGCTGTCAAAGACAACTGAGGTCTCTTCACTTTACAAATCTCCCACATCCTTACTCCGAGAGCCGTTACGACATGTTCCAGCGAATCATGGTCCATAGATCCTTCCTGTTCTTCCCAACGGCTCGGACGGCAGAGGCTTCAAAGCCGGAATGCATCATGCAGTTCTGGCAGCGCCGGTCTTGTCGGGATTCCCAATAGTCCCAATCGACCCCGTTCCAGAACTCCTCCCAGGTTTTGAAGTATTTCTCCCCGATAAGGTAGCAGGGCCCTTTCCAGCCCATGGGCGTATAGGTGACCGTGCTCCACGGGGAGCAGGGGTAGTCGCGCATATCGGCGGCAAACTCTAAGAACATCGGGGTGGAGGTCAACCGGAAGCGTTTCGACATCTCCAGCACCTGTTTGAACTTCCTGTTGATCTCGGCACGGGTCAGGAAGATGTCTCGGTCCACGGATTCGTAGTGGTAGCCCGGGGAAATGAGCATCCCGTCCACCCCGAGGTCCGTCAGCAACTCACAAAGCTTCTCCACCTCGTTGATATCGGTCTCCTTGAAAACCGTGGTGTTGGTCATCACATGGTAGCCGAGGCGCTTTCCTTCTTTGATCATGGCGATGGCTTTGTCAAACACCCCATCTCGGTCGCACACGTAGTCGTGGGTATTCTCCAGTCCATCCAGGTGGACATTGATGGTCAGTCTCTTATGAGGTGGAATGGCGCCATAGACTTTCTTGTCCAGCAAGAGGCCGTTCGTGCATAGGTAGATATGCCGCTTCCTGGCGATGATCCCTGCGATCAACTCCTTCAGTTCGGGGTAGATGGTGGGCTCACCGCCGCAGATGGAAACGGCAGGAGTGCCGCACTCGTCCACTACCTTGAGACACTGCTCAACGGTCAACCGGTCTTCGAGTTTCCCGGTATGTCGCTCCAGCGCGCATCCCAGGCAGGTCAGGTTGCACGTGTAAAGCGGTTCCAGCATTAGGACGAACGGATAGCGCCGGTTGCCTTTCAACAGGTTTCGTATCTGGTGTTTCACCATATCCGTCGTGATATGCAGCGGAAACCTCATGGCAAAGCCTCCATCCGCCTCTGGCTCCCGAAAGTCATCGGCGGTTGAATTCTCATTTAGCGGTCTTCATGGCCCTTTGGCTCGGATCCTGGCAGGATCATGCCGCTCGCCCGAAGGGAATCCCAGCCCCTCAATTCGTAGTGGGCTAAGGCCAGGAGGCCCAAGCCCGCCCACAAAAGCTCCCTCCCCCTCCTGACCAGGCTGAAGGTCATCGCCGCCTGGGAGGGAAGGGAGAAGGCGAGGAAAGCGAGGATGTTCCCCCCCTCCTGCAGGCCAAGGCTCCCTGGGATGAAGAAGGCCGCAGCCTTGGCGAGTGTCGAGAGGGCCTCGATAGCGACGGCTGTGGGGAGACTGACAGGCATCCCGAGGAAGGTGAGGAGGAGGTACACCTCCAAGCTTCCCACCATCCACCCTATGAAGAAAAAGGTAAATGAGGACGCAAAGGCCCACTGGTCCTGGAGGTAAAAATTGGCGATGATTCGGTCGAGGGAACGAAAATCCGCCTCCCGTTTCTCCAAGGGTGGGAGTTTCAACCTTACGGCCTTGGTGAGCTTCAAGAGACCAGAGAAGAGGCCCCGCCGTTGAACGGAGAAGAAGAGAGCGATGGCAGGGATCCCTGTCGCCATTGCGGCCACTGAAGCCGCGATGAAGGGACCCTCAGCGCCGCTAGGGCGGATGGCCATGAGCAATCCTATGACGATAAAAAGTAGATGGGCCATGATCATGATGGTCTTGGCTACCACCAGCGAGGCAAGGCCTTGAGGGAGCGGGACCCCCCGTCGATTTAGGAGATACGCTTTCAACGGTTCCCCCCCGAGGGAGGCCATCGGGGTCAAATAGTTCAAAGACTCTCCAGCCATCCTGATGGAGAAGATTGTGAAGAGAGGGATGGAGGAGAACCTCTGGCCCAACGCATACCTCCACCCGACAGAGTCGAGGATATAGACCATGAGGTATGGCAAAAGGAGGATGGGCAGTTTCCAGCCCAATAGCCTCAGGTGGGAGAAAAGGATAGACGGGCCCACCTGGGAGATCAGGAAGGTGAACAAAGCAATCCCCAGGACCAGGAGGATAAGCCTGACCTTCCAAGAATATGCCATCCCGAGTTCCACTGGAGTGGAGGGCCATCAGCCAAAAGAGGATTGGGCCGACGGCTCTCACAATCTTAAAACGATTGAGAGATTCGATTGCTAACCAAAGATTGTTGTCAATTCTTATGACGGTGTCAAGCAAAAAGGGCGCCCGGTTGTCACCGCCTTGCTAAAGCTTCGGCGGCGACCTGCGCTCCGGCCTGAGGCGAGGCATCCCTGCCCGTGAGACACCCACGGGGGAGGGCATCTGGATTGCCACCGATCCACGCTTGCTATGACTAAAAACTCGGCAAACTATATAGCATACCCCTCGGATTGGCACAAGCGATTAAACGATTCCCAGTTCAGAGATAGATGACCTTTTGGATTTCCATTGAC
>JACQHM010000099.1 GCA_016199025.1 Candidatus Methylomirabilota bacterium
GGCATCGAGTACGGCCTGATGCAGGCCTACGCCGAAGGGTTTGCCCTCATGAAGCGGAAGGGAGAGTTCGGGCTGGACCTTCGTCAGGTCGCCGAGATCTGGCGGTCTGGCAGTGTGGTCCGTTCCTGGCTCCTCGACCTGATTGCCCGAGCCCTGGGTGAGAACCAGACGTTGGAGGGTATCGCCCCCTATGTGGCCGACTCGGGCGAGGGGCGTTGGACCGTCTTTGAGGCCATTGACCTGGACGTGGCCGCGCCGGTGATCACCCTGGCGCTCCTCCAGCGCCTGCGCTCCCGTGAGAAGGAGTTCTTTTCCGAGAAGCTTTTGGCCGCCTTGAGACATCAATTTGGTGGCCATGAGATCACGCGGGAGGACTAGCCATGCCTGGAGCCCCCGTGGAACCCCACCTCTTCATCGTCCTGGGCGGGAGGGGCGATCTTATGCGCCGGAAGCTCCTGCCGGCCCTCGCCCGCCTGATCCTCCAGGGGTTTCTTAAGGAGGATTGCCAGGTCCTCGGGGCCGCCCGAAGCCCGGAACTGGACGACGGGAAATTCCGGGCCTTGGCGCGCGAGGCCCTGGCGGCCGCCGACTTATTCGCAGACGACCAGATCGCCCGCTGGTGCGATGAATGCCTGCACTACCAGCCCATCGGCCGGGGAGGCACAGAGGACTATCGGAGCCTGGCGGCTCGAGTGGAGGCCCTGGAGCGGGCGTACTGCCTGCCGGGCAACCGGGTCTTCTACCTGGCCATGCCGCCGGCCGCCTTCCCCAATGCCATCACGGGGATCGGGGAGACCAGGCTGAACCGCGGCCCCGGCTGGACGCGGCTGGTCATCGAAAAGCCCTTCGGGCGCGACCTGGCCTCAGCCCAGGAGCTGAATCGCCTGATCCATCGTTTCTTCGATGAATCGCAGATCTTTCGCATTGACCACTATCTTGGCAAGGAAACCGTGCAGAACCTGCTGGTCTTCCGCTTCGCCAATGCCATCTTCGAATCCCTCTGGAACCGGGATCGGGTGGAGAGCGTGCACATCACGGTCGCCGAGAACCTGGGGGTCGAGAAACGGGCCGACTACTACGAGCAGGCCGGTGCCCTGCGCGATATCGTGCAGAACCACCTGACCCAACTACTGACCCTGGTGGCGATGGAGGTTCCGGCGGCTTTTGAGGCCGATGCGATCCGTTACGAGAAGGTCAAAGTGCTACGCAGCATCTCGCCAATCCGTCCCGAAGATGTCGTGTTCGGCCAGTATGAGCGGGCACCGATGGACGACGGGGATGTCCCAGGCTACCGGGAGGAACCGGGTGTAGCGCCTGATTCCACCACCGAAACCTTTGTGGCCCTCCGCCTGGAAATCGCCAATTGGCGATGGCAGGGGGTCCCGTTTTATCTGCGCACCGGAAAACGACTGCCCCGCCGCCTCACCCAGATCGTGGTGACCTTCCGTTACCCCCCCGTTTCCCTCTTTCGTCCTTTTGATGCCTGTGAGATCCATGCCAATGTGCTGATCATCACCATCCAACCGGACGAGGGCTTTGACCTCTCCTTTGAGGTGAAGGCCCCAGGCCAGCCGATCACGCTCCTGACCCAGCGCCTGCACTTTCGCTATGCTGAGGCGTTTGGTCCCCTGCCGGATGCCTACGAGACCCTATTGCTCGACATCCTCACGGGCGACCAGACCCTCTTCGTGCATGCCGACGAGGTGGAGGCCTCCTGGCGGTTGTACACCCCGCTGCTCGAACAGAAGCCCCCGGTCCATCCCTATCCAGCCAGGACATGGGGGCCAGTGGCGGCCGACCACCTCCTGGCCCGGGAGGGGAGGCAATGGCTCAACCTGTGAGACCAGAAGGCCGTAGGCGAAGCGGTCAGAGCCATGGAGCAGGCGAACGGTTCCCCTGCTCTCAGGTTCGGCTATAGGGGAAAGAGTTGAAGAAAGGGAGGATCCCATGGAGCTGCTGGAGAAGGTGGCTCTGGTGACCGGGACGAGGAGGATCGGCCGGGTGGTGGCCCTGACCCTAGCCGATGCCGGGGCGTGCCTCGTCCTGACGTATCATCGCTCAAAAGAGGTTGCCGAACAAACCGTCCAGGACGTCAAGGGAAAAGGGAGAAAGGCGATGGCCATCCAGGCCGATGTCTCTCGGGCGGATCAGGTTAAGGCCATGGTGGATCACGCCTTGGCGGCCTTCGGCCGGATCGACGTCCTGATCCACATGGCCGCCCTCTACCAGGAGAAGGCTCTTGCGACGCTGACCGAGGAGGATTGGGATCAGAACCTCGACGTGAACTTGAAAAGTGCCTTTCTCTGCGCGCAGGCCGTCGTCCCCGTGATGCGACGGCAGGGGGGAGGACGGATCATCACCTTCGCCGATTGGTTGGCCAGGAGCGGCCGGCCGCGATACAAGGGCTTTGTGCCCTATTACGTGTCGAAATATGGCGTCATCGGCTTCACAGAGGCCCTGGCCCTCGAACTGGCGGAGGACAACATCCTGGTCAACTGCATCGCCCCCGGTCCGATCCTGAAGCCGCCTGATTTAAGCGAGGAGGAGAACCGGGAAGTGCTGGCGGCAACACCCTTAAAGCGCTGGGGAGGTGAGGAGGAGATCGCCAAGGCGGTGTTGGCGTTGATCACCTCGGAGTTCATCACCGGGGAGTGCATCCGCGTGGATGGTGGTCGCCATGTCCTGTAACAGCGATGCCGGTCTCGGGCAGATCTCCGAGATCTTCGATGGTGATGCGCCGCACCGGCCGCGGGGCTGCATCGCCCAAGCCTGGAGCGTGGCGGAACTGCTCCGCGCCGTCGTCGAGGATGTTTTTGATCTCAAGCCCCGACGCGGAAGGCAGTGGCGGCCCGGCAGGTGAGACCGAGGCGGAACAGAGAAAAAACTGTGAACAGGATAACTGACACATATGACGCAGTGTGATATTTTATAAAGAAGGTGTACCCATTGGCATCTCTGTTTCTCGAGAAGGTAGATGGCACTTTAAGCTTCCAGAGGAAGGAATTACCATGAAGATCACGCTTCTTGTGGTACTTCTTGGGATGCTCCTTGCCGGCTGTGCGGGGACAACGGTCCGGTGGGGTCCGGATGCGGGTGCCTTCCCGTGCCCTCGGGATGCTCGTGCGACGGCGTATCCTTGTTTCTAGTCGTCCACCATAGGTTTGCTGAACCGCGAGATTGCCAGCCTCTGTTTGCCGTGGATTTCCGCGCCTAGTCCGCGGCCCCACCTCATCCCTCTCCTTTCGGATCCCGAAGGCCTCCACGATGGCCGCCAGCCTTCGGGCCGCCAGCTCCTTCGGGACCTTATATAGGATCTACAGGCATCGCTTACCTCTTCGCGTTAGTGTTGGTCTTGATCCAGACTACCAGTTACATTTGAGCAGTCGGGATGCAGTTCTTCTCGACGTGAACCACTCGCCCATTCACCACAAACGCCACCTCCAACAGCGATACCGCAAAGGCCAACTCGACCTCCTGGAGGTCCCCCGCAAACAGGCTATCCACATCACCGTTGTTGCCTGAGGCATTCTTCGTTCGACACTTCCAGTTCCCAGGCCCCCCCACATCAGACCGGTAGAAGCCGATCATGTTGTTGGCACTTCCAGCCTCCGCGTCAGCCAAGCCCACGAAGACCTCTTGGTTCGTGGTGTCTTTCGTCCGTAGAAATGCCGCGACTGCCGGACCTAGTTTGGCCTCAAACATCTTCTGGTTGGAGCGATGCTGCCGCCACCGCCCCGTCCCGCCAGTCCCGGTCTCAATTTCCACCACTCCACCAGCCCCATCCACACGGTTGCTGGCCCCAGCGTCCCCGGAATAGCCTTCTGTCGTCAACAGATCAGCAGCCTCCACGAAATCCTCAAACACGGCGATGCTCATGGAATCTCCTCCTCCCCAACCTTAACGACCACACGTTACGTCGATGTGGTCCAACCTTAACGTCTTAGCAGCGTTCTCGTTCGTCCTGATCCACGCCGACAAGTAGAGATCAACAGACATAACGCCGGTCCCGCTGACATACCCGGCCCTTTCAATGTACACGCACACGTCGTTGATAAAGAACGCCAACTGGGTCCGAGACACAGCCACTGCGAGCGTGACCTCAGAGATGTTCCCAGGAATCCCGCTGTTGGCCTCAGAAGTATCGCCTACTCGACATTTCCAGTTTCCAGGGGTTGCTCCATCAAGACGGTAAAAACCGATGTACTTGTTACCCGCGTCTTCTAGGCCAACGAAGAGATCTTGATTCGTTTGAGAAAGCGTCTTAAGCCGAGCCATAAACACCGGCTCATGCTTCGTCCTGACAAACTTGGTCTTCGAGCGAATCCACCTCCAGTTGCCAGACACACTGCCCCTCACCAGGTCAAGCAAGCCACCAGCCCCGTCTTGCCTCGTACTCGACCCACTACTCCCGGAGACGACGACTAGCTTGTCGTCTTTCTGAACGAAGTCTTCAAACAGTCCAACGCTCATCAGACCCTCCCATTAACGCTCAAGACTCCCCCAGGCCGCATCCACCAACAACTCCCGATAGATGTCGCTTGTCGTCCGCGAGTAGATCCCGATCAGAATCTCGAAATGGAGCTTGTTGCCTGTCACGATTCGACTCTCTACATGGACGATCCTGTCGTTGAGTTGATAGACGACTTCATCCCGGTTCATCGTTACCACAAGATCCACCGGCACCAAATAATCCTGCTTGATGCCGGTATCCACATCGGCATGGACCGTGCCGCCTTCTTTGTACAGGGCCTTCCACGTCCCCTGAGTCGCCGAATCATTCTGAAGACGAAAGCCAATCATGTCGTCGGCTACGGTTCCCCACTGCCCGACCTTGGTAAATCCCATGATAATCTGCTGCTTCAGCAAATCCAGGTTATACGCCTCGTCCTGCCGCTGCAAGACCCTGGCACCAACAACCGGGTTCTTACGAGCAAGCATCTCAGGGAAGGTAAGAACGGCCGACGGCAACGCCCCCTCATTTGTCCCATCGTCATCACAATCCCTGTCGCTTTTCCCATACGCAAGCAGCCGGAGTAGCCCCGCACCGGGGAAATCTGAGTTATCTTTGCTCATCACCTCAATACGAGCCCCAGAACTTGGGTCTTGCGTTATCTCAACCCCACACGGATCAAACCATTTATTACAGTAGGAATTGTATATAGCTGCTACCTTTGCAGCACACATCGAGCTATCAAACAGATGGGCGTTCAGCCGCCCCCCACGCCCAAAGAAGTCTTCCATGAACGACACCCGACTCATGTTCGCTGACCTCCTCTACCGATATGACGCTGCCCTTGATTTCTGCCTCTCCCTTCGCCCGTCGTAACGAGAAGCTCTCGTCGCTGCTGTCCCATGCGCCCCATCAATCACAACCCCGGTCACATCGAGGATGGGCTCGAATCCCACACGATCCCTTGCTCACCACCTGTTCTGTGGCAGCGGTGGCCTTGTCGCCAGGAATGCTTGCCGGGCCTCCGGGGCCTTCCCGTTGAACATGTCCCAGCCGCACCCATATCAAGATTTCGCAACTGCCATGCCAAAGTGGGGGAAGGTGCAACCTCGTGGGCGAACCGCCTGATTCTTCAGGGATTCCTGTGTCTCCCATAGCGCAGGCATGAGCAGTCGTTGGGCCATTCTGAGCTGGCGAGGTGCTAAGATTGACAGGGTCAGGGTGAAAAGGTTACAGAGTGCGGAGGATCGGCGAGGGCAGCGACGGGAGAGGAGGAGGGACAGCCTCTGCTCCTCTCTGGCGTCACGACCGCGGAGACGACCGCGCTCTTCCAGTCTGGTGTCTTCACTTGGACACGGGTCTCGTGGGAAGCGACTGAGGGAGAGCGGTCAACGAACACCAAGACAACCCAGGGGATCGGTGACGACGGGAAAGAGCCCCCCCCGGTGGAGACGAGCAGTGGGGGTTGGTCCAGGGCTGGAGTGAGCGACGTGGGGGTGCCCTTTACGGCACAAGGGAGGGCCAGGCGCTTACTCAGCGGTGCGGAATTTGGGCTACACCTTAAGCCCGCACCGCTTCGTTCGCGGGGAAGGCCCTCACGCTTGCAATGGAGACGGCAAGCGCTCGGCCCTCCCC
>JACQHM010000008.1 GCA_016199025.1 Candidatus Methylomirabilota bacterium
CTCTATGCCACTCCTAACACCCCAGGTCCTGGGAGCGGACTGTCCTCCTGCTTTGCCGCCCAGCCCTGGGCAGCCTTGGCCCTCATGGGCATCATGCCGGAAAACTAAATGGCCCTGGAGAAAGCCCTTGATTAAAGGATAAAACCATAGTAGATTATTACCTCACGAGTTTGACTTCGAAAGGAGGATGGATGATGGTCATGAAAGAGTTTGCGGGATTTTACTATGCCGAAGGGGCGTTGGAGGAAAAGACGCGGCAACTGGTGGCGCTCGCCGCAATGGTGGCGGCAGGCTGCACCACTTGAGCACCTGTCCGCTTCGCGGCCGCGAAGCGAGCTGGTGCCAGCCGTGAGGAAATCTCCGAGACCCTCTACCTTGCCATGCGGGGGGCGGCCCGGGCGGTGTGGTCTACCATGAAACACAGCATCGAGGGAATCGAAGACGAGGTGAAAGCGTTGAAGGAGATGTACGAGGCCGAGAACTCGATCGGCACCAGGAAATAGGCCCTGGGCTCCGTGACAGTAGGGGGCACACCTTGCCCCAACAGGGAGATGCCAGCCGCTTCGGTCTGTTGCCCGTGATCCTCAGGCCGGTCGAGAGAGGCAGGGGTTTTGCCAGATCGTCCCTTGTTCGAAGAGAAGGAGCGTGCTATACTACCCTCCATCGAAGGGAGGACAGGATGCTACCATTTGAGGTCTACGGGATCAACCTCGTGGTGAAGGTTCTTCCAGAACCACCAAGCGGGATCAGCCTCTACTGCCCCGCTGGATCCCCCATCCGCTACGGGACTGTTGTCGCCAAGGGCGATGGCTTCGATGAAGGCGCCAACACCTTCCGGGACATGCCTCCCATCGGCTCCATCGTCGCCTTCGAGGAGGAGCAGGAAGGGGTGGAGGGTCACTATTTCTACACAAACGATGAGGAGTATCGGGTCTTAAGGCTCGACGCCGTGATCATCTCCTTCCCTCAGACTTGAGAAACGCAGGCTTTCCCCAGCGCCTCATCCCTTCATCGATGCTTGGTGACCCCCACCTTGGGGCAATCTTGTTCGACGGGGCACCGGCTGCAGAGGGGCGAGATCGGCCGGCAGAGGTTTTGGCCGAAGGCGACGAGGAGGTCATTGAAGGCCAGCCAATGGCGCTTGGGGAGTTTCCTCCTCAAGGCCATTTCTGTCTCTTCAGGCATCTTTGTCTTCACGTACCCCCATCGGTTCGTGATCCGGTGAACGTGGGTATCCACACAGATCCCGGGCTTCCCATAAGCTCTCGTCACCACCAGGTTCGCCGTCTTCCTTCCCACCCCTTTGAGCGTGAGAAGCTCCCCCAACTCGTCCGGCACCTCACCCTCGCACGTTTCCAGAAGCCTCCGACAGACCTCCAGGATGGTCCTCGCCTTGGTCCGGTAGAATCCCACCGGATAGATAGCTTTTTCAATGGTCCTGGGTGTAAGTTTCAGCATCTCCTCAGGTGTCTTAGCAATCCGGAAGAGCCGGCGGGCGGCAGGGAGGGTTGTCTCGTCCTTTGTCCGGAGGCTTAAGAGGCAGGTGATCAGAATGCTGAAAGGGTCCCGGCTCTTCCCGGCGACCGCGGAGACGGCTGTCGGCTTCCATCGCATGGCCCACGCCTTCAGCGTCTTCACCATCCTATCGATCCGTTTATGATCCATGGCACCCTCCGGGACTCCCTATCGGTAAGCTCCTCCCCTCTCCTGCGAAAAGCCTTGGAAGTTTCATCGAATTATGGTATATAAGCATATATCGGTGGGCAGGTAGCTCAGGAGTAGAGCAGAGGACTGGTTTTCGGTCCCCGGTCCAGCGATGGGCCGGTGCAAACTGGGTGAATTCGGGGAAGCCTACGTCGAATCTTTCGATAGGGTAATCCCGAGCCAAGCCGAGGGGGGCCTCGGTCCCTCGGAAGGTGTAGAGACTAGCGGGTGAGCCCCAACAATAACCCCGCCTCGAGCGCCCGGCACCCTACTTGGGTGAAGAGATAGTCCAGACCTTGGGGAAACTCAAGGGGACCAGGAAAATCCTCGTGTCGGGGGTGCGATTCCCTCCCTGCCCACCATTTCTTCCTTCCGTTTTTTACTGCCAGCCTTTTTCTTTCTGCTTTCGCCGAGGCCGAGCCGTGAGGACCGGCCATCCATATCCTCCTGAACGCTTTGGCAATCCCCCTGTCGCTACACTTGAACAGCTTCGCCAGTTTCACCATCGTCATGCCCTGCCGATGCAACTTGTAGGCTTTTTTGGCAACCTCTAACGGTAAGACTTGCAGGGCGTCCGATAGAAATATATAAGCTTACGTCGATTGTCAAGGGTAAAATTGACTCTCTTGGATTTTCCTTACCGGCTTGACCAAAGGTCCGTCCTCGCCTATGATGGGAATGCCTACCCATCCTCCACAGGAGTGTTCAATGAGCCAAGGCAAGCGATTGATCCAAGGCGTTGCGCTGGTCTCGGGGATCGGTCGCCGCCCCGCTATGGAGGACCGCCACCGCCTTGATGAGCGGGCCGAGGGCCTCTTCGGAGGGGTCTACGACGGCCACGGCGGCGAGGCGGCGGTAGACCTCATTACCCGGAAGCTCCACGAGCGGTTCTGGGCCAACCTGTCCAAAGACTCTCCCCCAGCGGAGGCGATGAGACAGGCCTACCAACAGGTGGATCAGGAGCTTCAAGATGAGGAGACCGGGGCGACGGCCGGGACCTTTTTCCTCGCTGGTGACCGGCTCACCTATGCCCACATCGGTGATGTCAGGCTCGTCCTGGTCAGCCAGGACAAGGCCTCCTCCCTCACCAGAGACCACCGGGTGGATCATCCGAAGGAGCTGGAGAGGATCAGGAAGGCTGGCGCCCAGATCTCTTACCCTTACATCATGATGGGCGATCGAGGGTTGATGCCGACGAGGAGCTTTGGCGATACCTCCTTCAAATCCGTCGGCGTCATCGCCACCCCTGAGGTCGGGACCAGGAGGATCCAGCCCACAGATCGGTTTCTCATTGTGGCGTGCGACGGCCTATGGGATGAGGTGAGCACCGAGGAGGCTGGCCTCCTCGTTCGGACATGCCAGGGGGCCGAAGAGGCGGCCGAGCGCCTCCGCCGGGAAGTCTGGGAGCGGGGCGGAACGGATAACCTCACGATCATCGTTGTTCACTTGGAGGCGAAGGACGAAGGCGGATCTGAATGGAGATTGTTGTGAAGCCCATGGCGAAGGAGCACCTCGACGCCGTTGTGAGGATCGAAGAAGAGACCTTCGGTCCCGATGCGTGGCCCCGGCGCGCCTTCGAGGAACTACTCGAAACCTCTGCAAAGGGGAGAAGCTTCCGGGGCCGGGTTTGGACGGCCGTCGCGCCGAAGACCGGCAGGGTGGTCGGGTACGCGGCCTTAGAGGTGAGCACCCTGGGCGAGGCAGAGCTCAGCAACCTGGCCGTTGCGCCTCCGTTCCGCCGGATGGGGGTTGGCCGCCTCTTGCTGGATTCTATCAAGGCGATCTGTCTAGAGCTCGGCCTTCGCCTCTTGTGGCTCCGGGTCCGGGCCTCGAACCAGACGGCCATCCTGTTCTACCACACGTACGGCTTTCAGGGGCGGGGTCGCTTCACCGAGTATTACGACGATCCCAAGGAAGACGCCCTCATCATGGCCCTGGAGCTGTCAGCGAACGGGTAACCCGCCCTGCCACCACCCCTCCACGAGGGCGTGGCGGCGTTTCCCCACCCGCTCAAGCAACCCCTGGATCTCGACGGGGGAGAGCTCCTCGACCTCCTTTTCATCCACAACGATGGCTTGAATGGACCCTCCGACCGTAGGGCAGATCCGCTCAGTCTCCGCGATGGTGTAGATGGCCAGCTCGAGGGCCTGCCATCGTTCGAGCCCTTTCCGGTAGAGGGTCCCCAGGATGTAATACGCATAGGTCGTCGCCCCAACGGCCTCGTAGTCATGGGGAGACTCGGCGATGCCGGTATCGGGACCTGAGCCCGGGAGGTACACGACAAAGGGCTCCCGCCGTTCGAGGTCCATCCCAGCGATCAGGAGATGAAGGGGCGTCGCCTCCTCGGAGGAAACCTCCTCGACACTTTTCCCCCGCTCATGCCGATAGCGCTTGCTTAAGTCCCATAAGGCCTCTTCGGCGACGCTGATGAGGGCCTGCCTGGTCAACCGGTTCAACGATCCCACTCTCGCGGCGACCCGCTCGTAGGCGTGGACCATCATCCCGTGGTGGCCCGAGGCCCCCATGGCCGCCTTCACCTTTGGGCCATTCGCCAGGGGCCAGAGCTTCTGCACGTCGAGGCGACGGATGGCTCCGGCTTCCACGTCCTCCTGGCTGTCCGAGGCCAGGACAACCCCGTCTTGAAAGGCCAAGCCGACCACCAGCGTCATGGGATGTCTCCTTGATGGGTGACCGTTTCGAACGGTTAGCGGAACTTCGCCAGCCGTGACCTGGCGATGTCCGCCTCTCGGGTGGCGGGGTAGCGTTTGATGAGCTCCTGAAGGATCGTCTTGCCCGCGTCCTCCCTCCCCAGCTCCAGAAACGCATAGCCCCGCTTCAGCAGCGCGCCCGGCACCTTATTGCTATCGGGGTAGTCCTTCAGGACGATGTCGAAGTGCTGGATGGCCTTGACATAATCGTTCTGCCGGTAGTAGCACTCCCCCAGCCAGAAGTGGGCGTTAGAGATTAACGATTCCTTCGGGTAACGCTCGATGTAGCTCTGGAACCCTTTGGCGGCTTCCTGGTAGTTGCCATGGTTGTACGCTTGGAGGGAGGCCTTGTAGAGCTCCTCAGGTGAGGGCAGCATCGGGGCGGGTGGCCTGGAGGGGGGGGAGGCGGCCGGTGCGGGAGGTAGGGGGGCCTGGGGGGGTGTTGAAGGCGAGGAGGGTGACTGGGAGAGGGCAGGAGGGGCGGCGGCCATGGAAGAGGAGGGGGGTTGAGGGAGCGTTTCCACAGGAGGAGAGGGGGTCCTGGCAGGAGGGGCAGGAGGAGGCTCGCCGGCCTGGGACGGAGCAGGCCTTGCCATCCTCTGGGCATCTAGGGTCTTCACCTGGCCTTCCAACGTCTGGAGCCTCCCCATCATGGTTTCGGCGTTCCCCGCGAACACCGAGGCCTTGTGATCCACCTCGTCCACCCGCTGGCCGAGCTCCGAAGTTGTGTAGCCTAGCTCCTCGACCCGCCCCTGGACAATCCGGAGCTCGGCCATCAGCTCATCGAACTTCGTGTTCAAAAGGGATTGGGATTGGGAGAGGGCCTGAAGTTCCTCCTTCATCTTCGCCATCGTCCCCTGGAGCTCCCCCTGAGAGGTCTTGATCTCGGCCACGAGCTGGCCGAGACGGACCTCCGGCGCTTCAGCTTGAGCCCCACGGCTCATAGCCTCTGCGATCCTTGCGTTGATGAACTGGGAGGTTTCTTTGTTGCCTAAGGCTCCCACTCGGATCGCCAGCATCGTCCGGTCAGCCCCGGCCATCGCCACCGCCACACGAACGGGCATCCCGTCAGCCCTGGTCGCCTCGATGAGGCCGCCTGTCGCGTCTTTTCTGGTCCCTTTGATCGTGAACTGCATGTCCCGGAGGGCTGCCAGCGCGGCGTCCCAGACCCGTTCCATGGAAGCGGGGTAGGTCTGTCGAAGCTCGCCTTGGGCGTACGAGATAGTCTCTGCTCCTCTTCCAACCCTCTGGGTTCCCATCGGGAACGTGGTGCACGCCGAAAGGACCAAGGAGAGAGCAAGGAGCAGAACAAGCCGGTGGACAATCACCCTCATCGGACCTCCTTCATCTTCGGGCTGTCAGCGGCAAGGACGTTATCCTCACTCTAGCACGATCCTCCTTGAAACGCAAACCTCATCGGCAACCCTGCGATCCTACCTTGACACCCCTGCCCCAATCTGCTAAGAAAGCCCTGGGGTCACAACGAGGTGGGACGATGGCTAATGCGAACAGGACGTTGAGGAATCTCCAGATCTTGCAGGAGCTGGTCAAGAGGGACGAATCCCTCGATCCCGGGCTGCCGCCGAAAAATCTGCTTGACAGAAGGC
>JACQHM010000097.1 GCA_016199025.1 Candidatus Methylomirabilota bacterium
ACGGCCGGCCCGAAGATCTCGTCGCAGGAGATCCGCATCTCCGGCTTCACGTCGGCCACGACCGTGGGAGCGTAGATGGCCCCTTTCCGCTCGCCGCCCGCGACCAACTGGGCGCCGCTCCCCACCGCCTCCCGGACCCACTCCTCGACCCGGATGGCATCCTTTTCCCGGACCATCGGCCCCACCTTGACCTTCTCATCCAGAGGGTTCCCTGTCGTCAGGGCCTCCACCTTCGGCTTCAGGGCATCCAGGAGATCGCCGTAGATCCGGCCGCTGGTTAGGACCCGCTGGGTCGAGATGCAGACTTGCCCGGCGTTCGAGTAGCCGGTGGCCACCACGGCGATGGCAACTTTCTCCAGGTCGGCGTCGGGCATGACGATGACCGGAGAATTCGACCCCAGTTCCATCGTCACCTTCTTGATCCCCGCCACGTGGCAGATCCGCTCTCCGACATCACGGCTCCCGGTGAACGTGATCTTCCGCACCCGTCGGTCGGCGCACAGGGTATCGCCGATCTCCCCACCAGGGCCGGTCAGGCACTGGATCGCCTCCGGCGGCAACCCCGCCTCGAGCAGAATCTCTGTGAGCTTGAGGGCCGAGAGGGGCGTATCGGTCGCCGGCTTGATCACGACGGCGTTTCCCGCGCCCAAGGCCGGCCCCACCTTGTGGCAGACCAGGTTCAGGGGGAAATTGAAAGGGCTGATGGCGACCACGACCCCACACGGCACCCGGAGGGTGAAGCCGAACTTGCCCACCGCCCCCGGGGCGCCGTCGAAGGGGACCGTCTCGCCATGGATCCGCTTGGCCTCCTCGGCGGATAGGGTCAGGGTCTGGATAACCCGGCTCACCTCAAACCGGCCTTCGGCGATGACCTTCCCTTCCTCTAGGGTGATGGTCCGGGCAAAGTCCTCAGCCCTGGCCTCCAGAAGATCCGCCGCTTTTTTCAGGATCCGGTAACGCTCGTACCCGGGGAGCCTGGCCATCACCTTGGCCCCCCTGACCGCACTCTCCAGAGCCCGGTCCACGTCAGAGAGATCACACCGGGGCACGGTATCCACGACGCTCCCGTCATACGGGTTGATGACCTCGATCTTCTCCGGCTTCTCGATCCATCCTCCCGCCACATACATCCGCATCGGTATATCCCTCCTTCTCCCTGTCAGGATGGTGTCCATTGAGCGTGTTTTTTTGCACCATAACACCAGCCCTTTTCCCTGTCAAGATTGGCAAAAGCAAACGGTTGCATTCTCTCCCTTCTTTAAGGTATAGTATCATGCCTGAAAGGATAAAGGGGTCTGTTGATGGAGACTTATAGGGAGGCCATCCTGGAGCGGATCCTCCCCAGGGTTATGAAACCCTCCAGGTATCTGTTGGAGTGGAACGCGATCCGAAAGGACCCGTCCAGGGTGAGGCTCAAGGTGGCCCTGGCCTTTCCGGACACCTACGAGATCGGGATGTCCCATATCGGCTTGAAGCTCCTCCACCAGATCCTGAGTCGGAAGGAGGAGATCCTGGTCGAGCGGGCCTTTGCCCCCTGGGAGGACTTCAGGGGCTTGACCCTTCAAGAGGGGATTCCGCTCTCAAGCCACGAGTCCGGAATCCCCCTGAAGGCCTTCGACATCGTGGGCTTTACGCTTCAATACGAGCTTTCGTATACAACCATTCTGGACATGCTTGACCTGGCCGGGATCCCTTTGAAGGGCGAGGACCGGGCGGAGATGGATCCCCTGGTCATCGCTGGGGGCCCATGCGCCTTCAACCCGGAGCCCTTGGTGGGCTTCATTGATCTCTTCGTCATCGGCGACGCCGAGGAGGCCATCCAAGAGATTGCCGAGACGGTCATGGCCTGGAAGGAGGCCTCCGGAAAGCGCCACCAGCTCCTGGAAGCCCTGGCCAAGATCGAGGGGTGCTACGTCCCGGCCGTCTGGGATGGCAAGACGACGATCAAGAAGCGGACCGCCATGAACTGGGCCGACGTGGACTATGCCGCCTTCCCGATGCCCTACATGGAGATCATCCACGACCGGCCCTCCATCGAGGTCATGCGGGGGTGCCTCCGGAGCTGTCGCTTCTGCCAGGCAGGCTACATCTATCGGCCCTTGAGGGAGCGCTCGGCCGAGGAGATCTTCAGGACAGCCCTCGACGCGGTCAGGAAGACGGGCTACGAGGAGCTTTCGCTCTCTTCCTTAAGCATCTCTGATCTCTCCTGCCTCTCGGACCTGCTGCCTCCCCTCGCGGCGGAGCTTCAGAGGGAGAAGGCCTCCTTGAGCCTCCCTTCGATGCGGGTCGAGGGGGTCACCGAGGGTTTCGTCCAGGAGGTAGGAAAGACCAGGAAAGGAGGTGGCCTCACCATCGCCCCGGAGGCCGGGTCGAAGCGCCTTCGGGATGTCATTAACAAAGGGTGGATTACTGACGAGCAGATCTTCAACGCGGTGAAAGTCGCATCGCGAGGAGGGTGGGACAGCGTCAAGATGTACTTTATGATCGGCCAGCCCACCGAGGCGTTCGCGGACCTCGACGCCCTGGTAGAACTCTCTGCCGAAGCCTTACGGATCGGCCGGCGGGAAGGCCCGAGGAACTTCAGCGTCACGGCCTCGGCCTCTTGCTTCGTCCCGAAGCCCCATACGCCGTTCCAGTGGGTGGGCCAGGACCCTCTTGATCTCCTCAAGGAGAAGCAACGCTATTTGAAGAGGAAGCTTCGGCAGGTCGGCGTCGAGTTCAAATGGCACCAGGCCGAATCCAGCTTCTTGGAGGCGGTCTTCTCGCGGGGGGATCGGAAGCTCGGCCGGGTCCTGTTCAAGGCCCATACCCTGGGGTGCCGCTTCGACGGGTGGACGGAGCGGCTGAACTTCGAATTGTGGTTGAGGGCCTTTAAAGAGGAGGGGATCGACCCGGGCGACTACGCGACCCGCTTCTTCCCCTTGGAGGAGGAGCCTCTTCCCTGGGAGCATATCTGGGTGGTGGACAAAAAGTTTCTCCTCCGGGAGTGCCGTCGGGCCCTCCTGGCCGCTCTCACCCACGAGTGCCAGACCGGCCCCTGCCGGGCCTGTGGCCAGGTCTGCCTCCCCAGTTGGCGGGAATGGGCGGAGAAGACGGGTGCCTTTGGCCAAGGATTTGCTGTCGGATGTCAGATGTCAGGTGCTGGCCAAGAGGATCGAGAAGTCCAAGCCTCCACCATCAACCCTTCGCCATCCGCCATCCGCC
>JACQHM010000098.1 GCA_016199025.1 Candidatus Methylomirabilota bacterium
GATGCGGGGGATCATCCAGACCGACGCCGCCATCAACCCGGGGAACTCTGGAGGCCCCCTCCTGAACTCCCGGGGTGAGGTCATTGGGATCAATACGGCCATCTTTAGCCCCAGCGGGGGAAATGTGGGGATCGGCTTCGCCATCCCGATCAACACGGCCAAGCGGCTCCTTCCCGAGCTGGTTCGGAAGGGTCGGGCCAGCCATCCCTGGCTCGGGATCGCCGGCATGGACATCACCCCTGAACTGGCGAAGGATTTGAACCTCCCGGTCAACGAGGGGGTCCTGGTCGCTCAGGTCTACCCGGGAAGCCCGGCGGAGCGGGCCGGCCTCCGCGGCAGCCGCAGGCCCCTCCGGGTGGGGAACACCATCGTCCGCACAGGGGGAGACATCATCACGGCCATCGACGGCCGGAAGCTGACTTCTGTAGACGACCTGACCAGCTTTCTGGACCTGGAGCGGAAGGTCGGGGATTCGGTACGCCTGGATATCTTAAGGGATGGCCAGTCTCTCTCCATCTCCGTTCGCTTGGGCGAGCTCCCCGAGTAGTCCCCCACGTCCCATAACCTTTTCCCCAGCGTGTTGATGGTCTACACGGGTAGGCCATCACCACAAATTGTCGAGGGAAACCTCTGGTCAAGGAGGCGACCCGTGGTGGTGTTGGGAGCAGATGCCCCTCCCTTCGGACTCTCAGGTGTCCATCAGGGCCAGGTGAAGGAATTCCGGCTGGCAGATTACCGGGGTCGGTGGGTGGCCCTGTTCTTCTATCCCGAGGACTTCTCCTTTATTTGCCCGACGGAGGTCATCGGCTTCCAGAAGGGCTACCAGGAGTTCCAGGCGTTAGGATGCGAGGTTCTGGGGATCAGCAGTGATCCGCTCGAGACCCACCGGGCGTGGGTGAAGGAGCTGGGGGGGATCGACTACCCCCTCTTGAGCGATCCGACCAAAGAGGTCTGCCGGCGCTACCGGGCCCTCGACGAGGGGACGGGGCGGGCGGTCCGGGCGACCTACATCATCGACCCCGAGGGGCTGGTCCAGTACGGCGTGTTCAGCCATAAAAACGTTGGGCGGAGCGTGGAGGAGACCCTCAGGGTCTTGAAAGCCCTCCAGACGGGTCGGCAGTGTCCGGAGGGCTGGAGGCCGGGTGGGCCTACCGTCGAACCCGGCTAACGGTGGAATGGACTCATTGGCCGCGAAACGGGAGCGGATCCAGCGGAAGGGCCGGATCCGTGAGGTCGTCTTCGGGATGCAGGACGGCCTTATCACCACTGTTGGCTTCGTCGCCGGCCTCCACGGGGCTACTGCCGATAACACCTTGGTTCTGTTGGGAGGGTTCGTGGAGCTCCTGGCCGGGGCCTTCTCCATGGCCGCCGGCGGTTATCTTTCCACCAAGGCAGAGCGGGAGGTTCTGGAGCGGGAGGTCCTGGAGGAGCGCCGGAGGTTCCAGGAGGAGCCGTACCTGGCCCACGATGACTTGCGAAAGGCCTTGGAGGAGGAGGGCCTCTCCAAGGAGCGGGCGTACCGCATCGTCAAGCTCCTTCAGGAGGGGGAAGAGGCCTTCTTCAAGACATTCCAGGAGAAGGTCTTAGGCCTTGGGGACACCGAGATCCGCCAGCCGTTGATCGACGCGCTGGTCCTCGGCCTCTCCTTCGCCGTTGGGGCCTTCATCCCGCTTCTCCCGTATCTCCTCTTCTCCGAGTTCACCTCCCTGTGGGTGGCTGTGGTCCTGTCCGGCCTTTCCCTCTTCGGGGTCGGGGCGGCCAAGGCGTACCTCGCGGAGAAGCGCTTCTTTCGATCCGGGTTGGAATTTTTCGCCATCGCCATGGGGGCGGCAGCCGTTGGCTATCTCTTCGGCCTCCTGCTCCCTGGCCGGTGATCCTTTCCACAGTTTGAGGAACGATGATGACAAAACGTGTTTTGTTGCTCCTCTTGGTGGTGCTGGTCCTTCCCGGGATGGCCGGGGCCCAGCTCAAAGATCGTATCTTCGAGAAGACGCTCTCGAACGGCCTGAAGGTCCTCCTCCTGGAGGAGCCCAAGGCCCCCGTCGTCACCGTCCAGATCTGGTATAAGGTGGGGTCCCGGAACGAGGTGGCGGGACGGACCGGCCTCTCCCATCTCTTGGAGCATATGATGTTCAAAGGGACGGAGCGGTACGGGCCGAAACAGTTCTCCAGGATCGTCCAGCGAAACGGGGGCCAGGACAACGCCTTCACCAGTTCCGACTACACGGCCTACTTCGAGAATTTCGCGGCGGAGAAGGTGGAGCTGGGCCTTGAACTGGAAGCAGACCGGATGCAGAACCTCCTGTTAGACCCCAAGGAGGCCCTTTCCGAGCGGGACGTCGTCAGGGAGGAGCGCCGGCTTCGGACCGAGGACGATCCTGTCAGCGCCCTGGGTGAGGAGGTGGAGGCCGTGGCGTTCAAGGCCCATCCCTATGCCCAACCGGTCGTCGGCTGGGACTCCGATCTTGAGGGATTGACCCGGGAGGATTTGCTCGAGTATTACAAGACCTACTACGTCCCGAACAACGCCGTCCTGGTCGTCGTGGGGGATTTCAAAAAGGAGGAGGTCCTCCCCAAGATCGAGGCCTCCTTCGGCGGGATCCCGCCGGGCTCCGAGCCTCCGGCCGTTCGGGCCAAGGAGCCTCCGCAGCAAGGGGAGCGACGGCTGTTTCTCAAGAAGGAAGCGGAGCTTCCCTTCCTCTACATCACTTACCACGTCCCGAACCTCACCCATCCCGATTCGTATGCCCTCGATGTCCTGGAGATGATCCTCTCCGCGGGGCGAAGCTCCCGGATCTACAGGAGCCTGGTCTACGAGAAGCAGATCGCCCTCTTCGCCGGGGGCGAGTACCTCCGGGTTAGCAAAGACCCGAACCTTTTCTACTTCTACGCCTCCGTCATGCCGGGGAAGAGCATCGAGGAGGTCGAGAAGGCCCTCTACGAAGAGATCGAGCGGTTAAAGCGGGAACCGGTCTCGGACCGGGAGCTCGAGAAGGCCAAGAACCAGGTGGAGGCCTCCTTCCTCATGGGCCAGGACTCCATCTTTGCGCTGGCAATGGCGTTGGGGAGACACGAGGTGATGGGGGACTGGCGGTTTTGGGAGAAGTATCTTCCGGGGATCAGGAAGGTCGCGAAGGAAGACCTCATGCGGGTGGCGAAGACCTACCTGGTTGAGGATAACCGGACGGTGGGGATCTTGATCCCGATCGAGCGAGAGGGAACATGATCGACACGAAGAAAAGGGTCTTCGGTCGCTGGCGTTGGATTGTAGGCGTCATCGGTATGCTCGGCCTCTTCCTGGCGGTGGCCTCCGACGTCGTGGCGGGGGAGCTTTTGGCGAAGCGGGTCGTCCTCGACAACGGCTTGACCCTCCTTGTCTCGGAAAAGCAGGCCCTCCCCATCGTCACGGTCCAGGTCTTGATCAAAGCGGGATCGGTCCTGGAGTTAAAAGACAAGGCCGGTCTGGCGAACCTGGCCGCCGAGCTGTTGACCCGTGGGACGAAGACCCGATCGGCCCTGGAGATCAGCGGGGCCATCGAGTTCGTCGGCGGCTCCTTGGCCAGTTGGGGCGGGGCCGACTCTGCCCCGGCTTCCCTTACCGTGTTGAAAAAGGACCTGGACCTCGGCCTGGACCTTCTGGCCGACATCCTCTTGAACCCCGTCTTCGCCGAGGAGGAGATCCAGCGGAAGGTGAAGGAGACCCTGGCGGCCATCAGGAAGAAGCAGGAGGAGCCCGGGGTCGTGGCCGAAGAGGCCCTGGATACGCTCGTCTTCGGCGACCACCCTTATGGCCGCCCGGTGGAGGGGGCCGAGGAGAGCCTCCCGCGGATCACCCGGACAGACCTCCAGACCTTCCACGCGACCTCTTACCGGCCCGAGCGGACCATCGTGGCCGTGGTGGGGGATGTAGGGGTCGAGGAGATCGTGGCGAAGTTCAAGGCCCGCTTCGGCGCCTGGCGGCGGGGTGACGTGCCTGAGCCAGTCCTTCTGTCTCCCCCACCCCTCGATGGTCTGAAAGTCAAGAAGATCAACAAAGACCTCACCCAGGCCAACATCGCCCTGGGCCACCTCGGGATCAGCCGTGGGAATCCTGACTACTATGCCGTCCAGGTCATGAACTATATCCTGGGCTCCGGGGGCTTCGCCTCCCGCCTCATGACGAACATCCGGGAGGAGAAGGGGTGGGCGTATGACATTGACAGCACGTTTGTGGCGAGACTCCAACC
>JACQHM010000095.1 GCA_016199025.1 Candidatus Methylomirabilota bacterium
ACGAGCTCCTGTACTGGGACACCATGCACCAGGCCTCAACCTGAACGGGGGATGGCAAGGGAGGCGCCTCCTCATCCCACCGAGCCACATCGCCCTTTACCAACCGAGGCGGGCGAAAGCAGCCCAGCACCCCGACAGGCTATTCGCCGTCAGGAGGCTTCCGGCAAGAAAGCCCACGAGACTTAAGAGCCTCGCGACCCCGCCCCGCTTCCAAGACCAGAAGCTGACGTAGAGGATGCAGAGGGCAACCGTCAGCAAGAATGGCTGGAGGAGGATGAATCCTGGTCCTGAAGGGGTCATGAGCTTCCTCCGACGTTCTCCTTCCTTCATTCTAGGGGGACACGGATCGTGAGCGTCACCTCCTCGTCACGCCCGTTCCTCCCTTCCAACAGCAACTCATGGACCCCTTTTAGCTCCCCCGGCTGATCCGGGAGGGATGTGGAGATGGAGGCCGAGAAGTGGGCCTCGGCCCTCCCGCTCACATCCACGCGGAGGGGAAACCACCGTTCAGTTGACGTGAGGGGTTTCGAGTCAACCAAGACCTTCATTGTTAGGCGGAGGATCTCTACCCCAACCCCAGCCACATCTTTGAATTGAAGGGTATAGTCCCAGCGGACGCCCCGCACGGTGCCCGACGGCAGCTCGTCGGCCTGGAGGGCGCGCTTGCTCATCTTGACGACCTCAATGGAAAGCGTAGAGGCCCCGTGCACCTCAGGTGAGATCTGGCCTGAAGCCGGCATCGACACGACGCCGAGGAGGAGCACCGGGAAAAGGAGGAGACTGGCGAAGGTCTTCGACCACATATCTTCTCCACCGGCTGAGGACTCACAAGCCCTAAGATACAAGAATGGGTGAAAGGGGGCAAGAGGAAAGGAAGGAGAATCTCAAGCAATCCGACCAGGGCGACGCAAGACTCTGGTGGACGACCCAGGTGACAAATTCCAGATCTGGATTCTCGAGAAACGGCACGTGAGCCCTAAGCGCGGTCGGCTGTGCGAGGAGCTAATCCGGCAAGTTGATCTGGTGAACTTTGCCCATGACTCTGACCCGTTTTCAGAGCTATACTATATTATCGTATGATCGGAGTCGAAGAACAGGCAGAGGGAGGGGCCGCGATGGCGAAGACCTTAAGAACTAAGGCGAGGTATGTGAAAGGGAAGCTTGAACTGTTAAAGCCCTCAGAACTGGAGGAAGGGGCAGAGGTCACGCTTACAGTGATCAGGCTTCGACAACGGGAAACAACGCAGGACCCGACGGAGGCCACCACGGGGGCCTGGAAGGATCTCCTGGATTGCGCGCGATTCGAGAAGGAAGTTTACGCCAGTCGGCTCATCCAGACCCGCCCCGAGGTGAAGGTATGAACCTTCGGTACGTTCTGGACACTGGCTGGATCATCCGCCACCTCCGGGGGTCACGTCCCTATACCCAGACCATCAGGAAGATCGGCAGCGCTCATATCGGGGTGAGCATCGTCACGCTGGCAGAACTCTATGAAGGGGTCGTCCGGTCGACCGATCCCCAGGCCGCCGAACATGCCTTGACCACCTTCCTTTCCGATAAGACTCCTGCCCATCACCCCCGAGATCTGTCGGGTCTTCGGCGAGCGGAAGGCTGACCTTCGCCGGCGAAACCTCCTTATCGGCGACTTCGATCTCATCATCGGGGCGACTTGCCTCCATCACCACCTGACGCTCCTCACCACGAACCCGAAGTATTTTCGCCGGCTCCCTGGCCTCCAGTTCACCTCCTCCCCCATTAGGGTGAGCTAAAGGTCACGGCGTAGAGAGCGGAGTCAACCTTGCTCCACTCCACTGTCATGGCCAGCCTGCCCGCCTCAAATGTGAATGCGGAATGGTTCCTCTTGAAGGGCCTCCCGCCGGCCAAGGCGAGAGGATTGCCGTGGTCCGCAAGAGCGGCCTGTTGAGCGTGGAGCTGAGCGAGCAGGTGGATTTCGACGAGTCGTCCAAGGGGAAGAGCATCGGGTCTACGTGTACTCCTTTGGCGTCGTGCGGTACTACGCCGTGAGAGGATCGGTGGAAGGCATAAAATGGCTGGTGATCTTCACAAAGGAGGGAGTGGTGGAAACGGCATTTCCTCCTGATGCGATGGAAGAGTACTTGGCAAAACGAGGGTTTGTCTTGGTGGGCATCGTCAGGGAGATGGTAGGATGAGGAGAACGGAACAGCTCCTGGCCAGGTTTCGCCAGGGTGTCCAGCATCCGGAGGTCAGCGGCTTCGAGGTGCTCGAGCTGCTGGATACCCGCAGTGCCCTGGCTCAGCAGGAAGGAGACCTGAACGAGACGGAACGACGAGAGCTGGAAGCGGCGGATGGCCTGTTTCTCACGCACGTCCAGCAGTGGTACGAGAGCGTCGTCCAGGTGGCCGATCTGGAAGCGATGCGCCGCCAAGCCGCCGTCCCCCCCTCGCATTGGTGGTGGTATCTGGAGCACCTGGTGCAGGCGGTGAAGGCAGCCATTTGAAACGAGAGAGTCATCCGCGAGCCGTGCCGTGTTACCCACACAGCGAAGCGGCAGGGATGGCGGGGACAAGCATCCGCCAGCTTACGGGAAGGTGTGCTCGACAACGTTGCTGACGGTGCAGCTTGCGTGTTCCACCGCCTGGAGTAGGACCGTTCGGCCACTGGCTTTACCGGGAACCAAGCCACTCAAGCTCGCGTGGCCACTTTCATCGGCCACGTCAGTGCCCCGGATCTTGGGATCCTGCATAGCCACCGTGACCCCGGGGCAGCCTGGAACGGCCTTGGATCCTTCCGTGAAGGCAGAAACGAAATAGATTGTGGCGCCGGGCGTCGCGCCAAGCACCTCAAGGGTATTGACCGCTCCGGCCAGCCCCGGCGTGGGGCCGGTGAGGAGCAGCCCAGCAGGCACGAAGGTAGCCGTCACCAAGTGGTCAGCATCCATGATCAGCAAGCAGGGGTTCCCCTGCCCCGCACACGCCCCACCCCAGCTCTCAAACTCCCACAGAGGATCCGGCCTGGCGGTGAGGCTTACCCGGATCCCACTGGCATACTCCGCGACGCAATTCTCCGGGCAGTCGAGCCCCGAGGGACGAGTGGTCACCCTTCCGCTCCCCACCACGGAGACACTTAGAGGAAAGCGCTCCTGCTCCAAGCCTTCCAAGGTCCACAGGCTGAAGGAAGCGGCCATGCCCGTGGGGTGACGACAGCAGCAGTTTCAATCCAAGCGTGTTAGGACTTTTGAAGCCTTCTGGGGAGGTTTATACCCAGAGGGCTTTTGTGTTTGGTGGGCCCCGAAGGGCCTCGAATAAAGCATTTGCCCCCCTTCCCCCCTGGTGGGGGAAGGTTTCGCCCTTGAGGGCTCAAGCCCGAGGGGTCAGGATGGGGGTGGTCAGGGGGGAGGAGCGATGGGTCATGATGCGCTGGCAGGGCGAGGGGAGGAGGCAGCTCGTTGAACAACGGTTCACGTGGCCCGGATCGGACGGCTCGGCCAAACGGCCGGGGGGGATCCCGGGCCGAAAGAGGAGGAAGACCATGAAGACGTTACGCGGAAATTGGGGGCTTGGCGCCATCCTGGTCATCACGGCCGGGCTCCTGGGCTCGGTCACCCAGGCCTGGGCGGAGACGCTGAAATGGCGGCAGATCTCCATCCTCACCAAAGCGGAAGTCCTCCAGGTTGGGGATGTCCCTGACCACATCATCGACGTCTTCGAAGAGAGAGGACTGGCGTCCTACGAGACAGGCGAGGTGGCCTCCTGCACCAAGGGGGAGGAGATGTCGCCTCTCTCCCCGCCGATCCTCTCCGGAGGGATGTCGTGGAGGAGGATCAAGGCTATACCCACACCTTTGCGTTCTGGTCGAGAGGGTGGATGTCAACTTCTGAGATCTCGGCAGCAGCGAAGTGCCGGGTGTTCAGCGTGTAAAGCGTTGCCTCCTTTTCCCAAGCCGAGGCCAGAATCAACGCATCGGCTGTCCCACGGGAGATCTTCGAGCCAAAGAGCGAAGGATATTTCTTGATCAGGATTGCCGCTTTTTTGGAAACCGGGATGTCGATCTCGACCACTTGGAGATGGTCGATCAGCCGCTCGACCTCATCCAGATCCCCTGTCCCAGGTCGGCAACCGATGTAGAGTTCGAGAGCCGTGATGCCGGAGATGAGGAGGAGATTGTCTTGGAGATCCAGGGTTGTGAAAAGTTCTTTGGCCTGCCTCTGACCACGGAGGAACCGCATCAGGATCCCTGTATCGAGCAGGATCTTACTCATGGAGCGGGAAGTTCCTCCAGCTCCCGCCGAGCTCAGCTAAGATCTCCTGATCGGTACGCTTCTCCTTCGCCCAGATCCCGAAGGCCTTGAGATCTTCGAAACGGGACCTGTTCTTTCGGAAAAGGCTTCGCGCCACGACCTCGCGGATCAGCGCCCCTACCGATTTCTTTTCTCTTCGGGCAATCTTCTGAAGACGTTCAAACTCCACAGGATCGAACAAAATTTGGACTCGTTTCGTCAGCATCTTTTCCTCCTGTGCATATACACAAGATAACAGACGATGGAGGAGCTGTCAAGAACGGAGAGCGGATTGGTGGCGTCTAACATATCGGATGAACGGTGCTGTGTTTTCACAGGCTGAGAGGCCATAGCGCCCCAAGCCAGGGCCAAGCCCGACGCAGCGATGAAGGCCCGCATCCAAGCGGCGTTCGGGAAGCTGCCGCTCTATTTCATCGAGAACCGGGGGCTCCGGGCCCGACTCTAACGGAGCCCACCAGCGCTGGGCCCTCAAGCTGGAGTTCGTGGGCGCCACCCCTGGCGTCAAGCCCCAAGGCCAGGACCCGACCCCGGCGGTGGTGAGCTACTTCAAAGGGTCCCGCGAGCAGTGGAAGACCGGCCTCTCCACCTACGCCACCCTGGTCTACCCCGACCTCTGGCCCGGCATTGACTTGGTCTACTCGGGCACGGTCAACCGGCTGAAGTACACCTTCCTGGTAAAGCCGGGGGCGGATCCCTCGCAGATCAAGCTCGCCTACCGCGGGGTCACCGCGGTGAGGCTCACGGAGGCGGGGCAGTTGGAGGTCTCCACGCCTGTCGGCCGGTTCCAAGACGATAGGCCGGTCTCCTACCAGGAGGTGGACGGCCGGCGGGTGGAGGTCCCCACGGCCTATGCCCTGGACCCCAACGCGACCTCAGAGAGTCAGGTCTACGGCTTTAGCCTGGGGGCCTACGATCAGGAGAAGCCGCTGCTCCTTGACCTTGCGGTGCTGATCTACGCCGGCTACATCGGCGGCGATGGCAGCGAGTGGGGCTTCGGCATCGCCGTGGACAGGGCCGGGAGCGCCTACATCACCGGCGGGACCACCTCCACCGAGGCCACCTTCCCCGTGACCGTGGGGCCGGACCTGACCTTTAACGGCGACTGGGACGCCTTCGTGGCCAAAATCGGCGAGCTGGTTGGAGTCCCGGTGTCATCGATCGTGCCACGCTCAGGTGGAGACACAGGTCCTGTATCGGTTGTCATCCACGGTTTCGGGTTTGCAGAGGGTGCCACCGCGAAGCTCGTGCGTGCTGGCCAACCAGACATCGTGGGAGACCCCGTGAGTGTGAGCCCAGATGGCCGGACGATCACCACCACCTTCGGCCTCACCGGTAAGGCGCTGGGGCTCTGGGATGTGGTGGTGACAGACCCCGACGGCACGTCCGCAACGCTTCCCGAAGGCTTCACCATCGAAGAAGGCCGCGCCCCTTATGTGTGGATGGACATCCTGGGTTGGGATCAGATCCGTGCGGGACAGAAAGCCACATATCGGATAGTATTCGGGAACTCTGGGAATGTGGACTGGGATGGACTTGCTTTTATTGCGATTTTCGTCCCAGTCGGTATAGACACAGTGACGGTGAAGTATAACACCCTCATCGTTGGCGAGTTTGCTCCTCAACCGCAGTCACCTGAGGCACTCGTAGGCAACCTCTTTAGCTTGCCACGGCTCCCAGCCCTCGCGCAGCAAGGAGCAAGGCTTGACATAAGCTTTACCCCGCCTCCATCAGTCACAGGGGGTGACATCAAAGTTGAAGTCTTCCCGGTACCTTCTAAGTTGCCTCTCGAGGAAGACGTGCTAGGCGCCGCCCTCCTCACGCTAATACAGACAAAGGCCATTGAGCTCGGGCTCGAGTTTCCACCAGTTGAGGAGCTTTTTCTAGAAGCACTGGTGAAAGCTCTGCAAGAGTTCGTAATCGAGTTAACCAAAAAGCTCGTTATAGTTGGGGGCAGAGGACATTTTTCTCGAAAATGCCCCTGACTTCAGCAAAGAAGCATTCGAGAAGGCATTGGATAGTCTTGAAACGTCATTTTCCGCTGCTGTCCAGGCGTATAGAGCGACGTGGACATTGATCACTGAGCCTGAGAATTGGAAGGTCTACGAGTCAGCCCTCTACGCAAACTGGAAAGTCATTCAGCCGAAGTTTTCGCCTCCTGAACTCGCTCCACCTCCGGTAGTCAAGCCAATCCAAGTTGTCGCTTCACGAGATCCCAATGAGAAGGTGGGAGCTACTGGTGTTGGAGAGCCTCGATATTTCTCGGGGACGGAGCCGCTCCGCTACGCCATCTTCTTCGAGAACCTGGAGACG
>JACQHM010000096.1 GCA_016199025.1 Candidatus Methylomirabilota bacterium
CGCTTCGAGCTGGAATTCTTGCTTGAGCACCCGGCTGGCATCTTCGACACTCCAGCGGCGCAGATAGCACCGCAGGATCTGTTCGGCCATGGCCAGCGTGGTGATGACCTCCTTCAGCACCCGGTTCTCGCTGACAACCTCCAGCGTTTCCTGACTCCACGCTTGCAGCCAGAGGGGGAAGCGCCGCCCGTTAGACTGATGCGCCTCCCCTTGGACCAGCCAATACCCGGTGCCCACCGTGCCCTCACTACCATCCCACACCTCACACAACCCCTCCATCGCCTGGGCATAGGCCTTCGTCACGTCCCCGATGTCCAGGGCCAGCACGGTGTCGGGCCGGACCTGCGGACTGACCCCCTCCAGAGACGCCTCCTGCAGCTCGCGCTCCTCCCAGCGGTCGCTGCCCAACTGCCGGGACAGGCGCTTCTCCATAGAGAGCAGGGCGGTATCCGGCTCCAACTGGCGCCCAATCTCGCTCAGCAAGACACTGCCCCCGGCAATCATGCCAAACACCATCTCCCACACCAACCGCCGGACAGGGTGATCCTGCTCCTCGGTCAACATCTCGACAAACGTGGTCAATTCGGCTATGGTTGTCTCGTGCAGCTGCACCTCAGACCTCCTTGGAGAAGGGGAAGGGACCGACGACCCATTCTACCAAACGGAGGTCTGAGTTTTTTGGGTAACTTTCAGCTTGTTATCCCCTTGCATTTAACACCACACGGTGCTATAACAAACACCAACGACGTGTTCCCTCATCAGGGTCAACGGAGGAGGAATGACGATGCAGATCCGGAAGGCGGTCTTTCCAGCGGCGGGGTGGGGGACCCGGTTCCTCCCGGCGACGAAGGCGCAGCCCAAGGAGATGCTCCCCATCGTGGATAAGCCGACCATCCAGTATGTGGTGGAGGAGGCCGTCGCCTCCGGGATCGAGGACGTCATCATCGTGACGGGTCGGGGGAAGAACGCCATCGAGGATCACTTCGATCGCTCCCAGGAGTTGGAGTTCATCCTGGAGAAAAAGGGGAAGCGGGATCTCCTGGAGGAGGTCCGTCGGATCTCTGACTTGATCTCCATCGCGTACATCCGACAGAAGGAGCCTTTAGGCTTGGGCCACGCCATCCTGGTGGCCAGGGACCTGGTCGGGGATGAGTCCTTCGCCGTCCTCCTGGGGGATGACCTGGTCGATGCGGAGGTTCCCTGTTTAAAGCAGCTCATGGAGGTCTCTGAGCGATACCGCTGCTCTGTCATCGGCGTCCAGCACGTCCCCCCGGAGGAGATCGAAAGCTACGGTATCATCGAGGCTAGGGAGATCGAAGACCACGTCTACCAGATCGCCGACATGGTGGAGAAGCCAAAGCCCGAGGAGGCGCCCTCGGATCTCGCCATCATCGGCCGCTATATCTTGACCCCCGAGATCTTTCCCATCCTGAAGGAGACACCGCCGGATCAGGGGGGAGAGATCCAGTTGACGGATGCCCTCCGGGGGTTGTTAAAGCAGCAGGCCGTTTATGCCCTGGAGTTCCAGGGGAAGCGGTACGATGCGGGGAGCAAATTGGGCTTTTTGAAGGCGACGGTGGAATACGCCTTGAAACGCCCGGATATCGCCCCCGCCTTTTTGGAGTATCTGAAGGGGTTGGATCTTGACGCCTTCCCACGGTGGGAGGCCTGAATCGAAGGAGGGAGAGGGGAGATGGATCAGGCTCGCCCGGCGGATCTTCCGGAGGGCCTTCGCTTCGAGGACGAGCCCGAGGAGGAATTCTTCGAGGACGTTTGGGACTCCGCGGACTACCTGAAGGAGGAGAAGATCCGGAAGAAGAAGCTGAAGCGTGACGGAGGTTCCAAGGGGTGGCGGGGGGCTTCGAAGAACAAACAGCCCTCGTAAATTCCACATTTCAAATTTCTACTTCCATCTTTGGGGGAGTTGGAACAACGTGAAGAAATTAGAGGAGGAGCTGAAGGAGACCCAGGGGCAGGAACGGAAGGTACCAACGGTGATCCCGCTCCTCCCGGTCCGGGATGTGGTGATCTATCCCTACATGATCATCCCCCTCTTCGTGGGGAGGGAGAAGTCCGTCCGGGCGATCGAGGAGGCCCTCTCCCGAGACCGGATGATCCTCCTCGTCGCTCAGAAGGACGCCGAGGCCGAGGATCCCGAACCCGAGGAGGTGTACGACGTGGGGACCGTTGGGTCCGTCATGCGGACCCTGAAGATGCCTGACGGCCGGGTGAAGATCCTCGTCCAGGGGAGCGGCAGGGCGAGTGTGGTAGAGTTCACCAGGAAGGAGCCCTATTTCGAGGCGCGGATCCTTGAGATTCACGAGCGGGAGGTGGGGACAGGCCTGGAGATCGAGGCCCTCGTCCGCTCGGTGAAGGAACAGACCAGCCGTGCCGTAAACCTGGGAAAGGCCCTCCCCCCCGATGTCCTGGCGGTGATCAATAACCTCGAGCACCCTGGGCGTTTAGCCGACCTGGTGGGCTCAAACCTCGATTTGAAGGTCGAGGAGGCCCAGGCGGTCCTGGAGATCTTCGACCCGCTTGAGCGCTTGAAGAGGGTGAGCGAGCTCCTGAACCGGGAGCTGGAGGTCCTAGAGGTCCAGCAGCGGATCCAGACCCAGGCCAAGGAGGAGATGGATAAAACCCATCGGGAGTACTACCTCCGGGAGCAGCTCAAGGCGATCCAGCGGGAGCTGGGGGAGGCCGACGAGCGGGGCCAGGAGCTTCAAGAGCTGGAGGAGAAGATCAAGGCGGCCAAGATGCCTCCGGAGGTTGAAGCGGAGGCCAAGACCCAGCTCGGCCGTCTCTCCCGGATGCACCCCGATGCGGCAGAGGCCTCGGTGATCCGGACCTATCTGGACTGGCTGATCGAGCTCCCCTGGTCGAAGCAGACCAAGGACAAGCTCGATATCAAGCAGGCGGAGAAGATCCTGGACGAGGACCACTATGACCTGGAAAAGGTCAAGGAGCGGATCCTGGAATATCTCGCCGTTCGGAAGCTGAAGAAAAAGATGAAGGGTCCGATCCTCTGCTTCGTGGGCCCGCCGGGCGTGGGGAAAACGTCGCTGGGGAAATCCATCGCCAGGGCCCTGGGGAGGAGGTTCATCAGGATCTCTCTGGGCGGGGTCCGCGACGAGGCGGAGATCCGGGGGCATCGCCGGACCTACATCGGCGCCCTCCCGGGGCGGATCATCCAGGGGATCAAGCAGGCCGGATCGAACAACCCGGTCTTCATGATTGACGAGGTAGACAAGATCGGGATGGACTTTCGGGGTGATCCATCCTCAGCCCTCCTGGAGGTCCTCGATCCCGAGCAGAACGTGAGCTTCAGCGACCACTACCTGGGGGTTTCTTTCGATCTCTCGAACGTCATGTTCATCTGCACGGGAAACCTGGCCGACCCCATCATCCCCGCCCTGAAGGACCGGATGGAGATCATCTCGATCTCGGGGTATACGGAGGAAGAGAAGCGGGAGATCGCCAAACGGTACCTCATCCCACGGCAGCGGGGCGAGCATGGGCTAAGGGCGAAGCATCTCCACATCGCCGACGACGCCCTCATGGAGATCATCACCCAGTACACCAGGGAGGCGGGGCTTCGGAACCTGGAGCGGGAGATTGCCACCATCTGTCGGAAGGTGGCCAGGGAGGTGGCCGAGGGGAAGAGGGCCCAGACCAAAATCACCCCGGCCAACCTGTCCCGGTACCTGGGCCCCCCCAAGTTCCTGCCAGAGCCGGAACAGGAGGTGGATGAGGTCGGGGTGGCAACGGGCCTCGCCTGGACCGTGACAGGGGGGGATGTCATCTACGTCGAGTGCACAGGGATGAAAGGAAAGGGCAACCTCCAGTTGACCGGACACTTGGGCGAGGTCATGAAGGAATCTGCCCAGGCGGCCCTCTCCTACACCCGCTCCAGGGCGGTGATCCTCGGCATCGGGGAATCCCTCTTCCGCAAGACCGACCTCCACATCCATGTCCCGGCGGGGGCCATCCCGAAAGACGGCCCCTCGGCCGGGATCACCATGGCGGCGGCCCTGGTCTCTGCCCTGGCCAGGATCCCCGTCCGGAAGGATGTCGCCATGACGGGAGAGATCACCCTCCGGGGGAAGGTCCTCCCCGTGGGTGGCATCAAGGAGAAGGTCCTGGCCGCCAGGAGGATCGGGATCAAGAAGCTCATCGTCCCGGCCAAGAATGATAAAGATGTGAAGGAGCTTCCCCAGCACATCAGGAAGGGGATGGAGTTCGTCTTCATCGAGCACATGGACCAGGTCCTCGAGGTGGCCTTGGTGCGGAGACTGAAGGCCGGGAGGGTCCTGCCGAAGGTTGGGGAGCTAGGGAGGCCTGTGGCCCGCGCCTAACAGCGGCACGTCGCGCGTGGCCCGTGGCTTTTCACAACGTGCGACGAGCCACAGGCGAGGCGAATTGCTGATGGGAGGGGATGACAAAGCTGAAAGGAGAGATGCACGCTGAACCAAGGGTGAAGATCGTTCCCCTGGGGGGCCTGGGGGAGATCGGGATGAACTGCTTCCTCCTGGAGGCGGAGGAGGATCTCCTGGTCATCGACGCTGGCCTCATATTCCCGGAGGAGGATCTTTACGGGATCGATGTCGTGATCCCAGATTTTTCTTATCTTCTCGAGCATCGTGGGAAAGTGAGGGGCATTGTCCTGACCCACGGCCACGAGGATCACACCGGCGCCCTCCCCTTCCTCCTCCACCATCTCAAGGTTCCGATCTACGGGACCAGGCTCTCTTTAGGTCTCGTAAGGGAGAAGCTGAAGGAGTTCGGTCTCCTCCACCAAGCAGACCTCCGTCCTGTCCTGCCGAGGGAGCGGATCCGGTTCGGTTCCCTGGAGGTGGAGTTCATCCAGGTCTGCCACAGCATCCCGGATGGGGTGGCGGTGGCAATCCGGACGCCTGCGGGCCTTGTCCTTCATACCGGTGACTTCAAATTCGATACCTCTCCCATCGACGGTCGAGGAGCCGACTACGATCGCTTCGCCGAGCTGGGCGAGGAAGGGGTGCTGGTCCTCCTTTCGGACTCGACCAACGCCGACCGCCCAGGGTTCACCCCTTCGGAGCAGACGGTCGGCGCTGCCTTCGAGGCCCTCTTCCAGCGGGTCAAGGGCCGGGTCATCCTTGCCTGTTTCGCCTCGAACATCCACCGGATCCAGCAGGTCTTCGATGTGTCAGACCGGCTGGACCGGAAGGTCACGGTGACCGGGAAGAGCATGGTCGGGAACGTGAGGGTCGCGATGGAGCTTGGCTACCTCACCGCCCCGGAGGGGACGCTGGTCACCTTGAGCGACCTGAAGAACCTTCCCCCCCACCAGGGGGTGATCCTGACCACGGGAAGCCAGGGGGAGCCTCTCTCCGCCATGGCCCGGATGGCCTCCGGGGAGCACAAGCAGGTCCAGGTCCAACCCGGGGACCTGGTGGTCTTCTCGGCCCGGGTCATCCCCGGAAATGAGAAGGCCATCGCCAGGACCATCAACCAACTGTTTAAGCAAGGGGCGGAGGTCATCGCCCAGGAGGAGGCCGGCGTCCACGTCTCGGGCCACGCCGCTCAGGAAGAGCTGAAGCTGATGTTGGCCTTGACCCGTCCCCGCTTCTTCATCCCGGTCCACGGCGAATATCGGCACCTTCACTTCCATACCAGGCTGGCCCAGGCGGTCGGGCTTCCGAAGGAGCGGATCTTCCTGGCCGAGGATGGCGATCTTTTGGAGTTTACGCCCTCATTGGGGAGGTTCGCCGGGAAGGTGAAAGCCGGCCGGGTCTTTGTTGACGGCCATAGGGAAGTGGAAGACCCCATTTTGAAGGACCGCCGCCAGCTCGCTCAGGGGGGGATGGTGATGGTCGCCATCGGGGTCGAGGAGGGGACGGGGAAGCTCCTCTACGGACCGGAGCTCTCCTCCCGGGGCTTCCTCCGAGGCGGGGTCCGGGATGATCTGCTCGAGGAAGCCAAGGAACACGTCCGGGCCACCTTGGAGAGCTTGAGCCAGGAAGAGCGGGCCGACAGGGCGCTGATCGAACAGCGGATGCAGCAGGCCCTTCGCCGGTTCCTCTGGAAGCGGGTCGAACGGCGGCCCGCCATCGTGTCCGTGGTCATCCCCCTCTAAAGGGCTTCCATGGCAGAGGAAGACAAGCGCAGTTCAGACAGGTCGGTAGGTGCCCTGCGACACACGAAGGCGCAGGAGGCCTTGGGGCTCCTGGTCATGGCCTGCTCCGTGTTCCTCCTGGTCAGCCTCCTGTCTTACGACCCTTTGGATCCCTCATTCTTCAGCTCGGGCCCCGCCGTGGGGCGGTCGATCCATAACTGGGCCGGGAGGCTGGGGGCAGAACTGGCCGGCGATCTTTTTGAGGTCTTGGGCCTTTCAGCCCTCCTCTTTCCGCCCTTCATCTTCGTTCTCGGCTTCAAAACTTTAAGTGTACGAGGCCTTCCCTCGCCCTTTCACCTGACCGCTTTCGTCCTGCTCCTCTTCAGCGTCAGCCTCCTCTCCACCCTCTTAAACGAGCAGGGGATTCTGGGTCTCTCCATTTTCGATCGGCCTGGGGGGTTCGTGGGGAATGAGCTCAACCGGCGTCTCTCTCCCCTTGTGGGCCGATTCGGGTTGTACCTGGTGACCGTGACATCCCTCCTCTTGGCCCTGGTCCTCTTCTCCGCGAGGCCCCTCCTGACCCTCGTGGCCCTCCGGGCCGGCACCAAACTCCCCTTCGGGTTCTGGAGAGAGAAGGGTCGGACGAAGAGGGCGAGACCGTTCCAGGTGAAGGGTACTGAGAAATCCCCAGTCCCCGGTCCCCAGTCTCTTGCCCTTCCGTCGAAACCCGAGACCTGGAACGCTGACCGTGGAACGTGGATCTCTGGACCGTCCACCGTTGAACATCGAATGGAAACTCAAGCGATGGAGCCGGAGTCCCCGGTCCCCAAGGGTGAAGAGGGGGAGCGGACGGTGGTCCGGGCGCCGTCGTCTCCGAAAGAGGGATTCCATCTCCCTCCCCTTTCCTTCTTGGAGCAGCCTCCACCCCAACGGGGCGGGATCTCTGAAGAAGAACTGAAGCAGAATGCCGAGATCTTAGAACAGAAGCTCCGGGACTTCGGTCTCGAGGGACGGGTGGCCTCGGTCCAGCCAGGCCCGGTCATCACCCGCTACGAGATCGAACCGGCTCCAGGGATCAAGATTAACCGGATTGTCGCGCTGGCCGATGACCTGGCCTTGGCCTTGAAGGCCTTGAGCGTCCGGGTCGTCGCCCCGATCCCGGGGAAGGCGGTGGTGGGGATCGAGATCCCCAACCTGAACCGGGCGACGGTCGCCTTACGGGAGGTCCTTTCTGCCAAGGCTTTCCAGGACTCCCCCTCCCCTCTCCCCTTGGCCCTCGGCGTGGGGATCGATGGAGAACCCCATGTGGCGGACCTGCTCCAGATGCCGCACCTTCTGGTGGCCGGGGCTACCGGGAGCGGCAAATCCATCTGCCTGCACACCTTGATCTTAAGCATCCTGGCCAAGTCAACGCCAAGAGAGGTCCGGTTCCTGTTAATCGACCCGAAACGGGTGGAGCTCTCCATCTACGATGGCCTGCCCCATTTGGCCGATCATGTAGTCTTCGACGCGAAGGAGGCGTCCAAGAAGCTCCACAAGGTTGTGGCCCATATGGAGGAGCGCTATAAGCTCTTCGCCGAGGTCGGGGCCAGGAATATCGGGGCCTACAACCGGTTGAGGAGCCCGGATGGGGAGGGCCGACCAAGGCCGCTTCCGTACCTGGTGGTGATCGTGGACGAGCTGGCCGATCTGATGCTCATGGCCGCCGCCGAGGTAGAGGGTGCCATCGCGAGGCTGGCCCAGATGGCC
>JACQHM010000108.1 GCA_016199025.1 Candidatus Methylomirabilota bacterium
ACCGTGAGCTCGTCGTACAGCCCGAACAGCTCGGGCATGTGCCCGATGGCCGAGTGGACCGCCGCCGGATCCTCTGCGACGTCGAACCCGGCGACCCTGGCGCGTCCGCCGTCCGGTGCGACGAGCGACGCGAGGATCCGGATGGTCGTCGTCTTCCCGGCGCCGTTCGGCCCCACGATGCCCACCCGCTCGCCGGCCTCGATCCGCAGGCTGATCCCATCGGCCGCCACCACCTGCCCAAAATAGCGGGTCAGGCCGATCGTTTCCAAGACAACCGCCATTCCCGTGGGCTCCTTGCAAAAACTTTAGAGATGGTCCAAAGACCCTCCGGCATAAAGAGGATAATGGCCAGCATGATGATCCCTAAGGTCATCTGCCATGTATACGGCGAGTACTTAAAGGCGTAGGTTCGAAGGAACTCAAAGATGATAGCCCCTCCTAAAGGTGCGAACACGCTGCCGGTCCCGCCTAAGAGGGCCACGAACACAAACTCCCCCGAGGTGGTCCAGTAGGCCAGTTGAGGGTCAATGTGGCCCACATTCAAGGCCACGAGCACTCCCCCAAGGCCGGCCAGGCCACCGGCCAACAGGTACGTCAGGTAGATGGTGCGCTGGACTGAGATCCCCAGGTACTCAAGCCGCACCTCGTTATCCCGGATGGCCCGCACGGTGTAGCCAAGCGGTGAATCGGCGTAGCGGTGGACGAAGGAGATCATGACCGTGACAGTGACGAGGGTAAAGGCATACATGGCCAGACGCAACCTGTCCGGTGGGGGGGTCAAACCAAGGATGGTGGGGGATGCGATGCCCATGCCATCGGTGCCCCCTGTGATCCCGTAGGCTTTCAGCAGGACACCATAAAGGATCATGGAAATGGCAAGGCTGAGCATGGCGAAGAAGATCTCCCGGTAGCGGGCCAAGAGGAGTCCGGTCAGGGCGGCCACGGCGATGCTGGTCGCCATCCCCAGCCCGGCGAGGACGACGGCTTCCTGGATTTCCAAGAGCTTCATGGCAAAGCCGACCGTATAGGCGCTGGTGGCAAAGAACAACCCCTGGCCGAAGGAGACCAGTCCAGCGTGCATCAGGAGGACCACGCTTAAGACCACCAATCCCTTGGCCAGGGCCAGCGTCAGCAGGAAGAGAATCCACTTGGGCAGCACAAGCCCTAACCCCAGGAAGAGGAGCAGCATCGCCAGGGTGACCCCGAGCACCAGCCTCATATCCGTCGCACCTCCTCCCGGGCGAACAGGCCGTGGGGTCGGACCAGCAGCACCACCGCCATCACCAGGTAGATGGTGAACAGCTCCAAGACCGGGAACACGTGGACCATGGCCGCCCGGACCAGCCCGACGATAAGGGCCCCCAACGCCGCTCCTTCCAGGCTCCCCAGCCCACCAATGACCACGACGGCGAAGGCCAGGACGATCACCTCCACGGCGATGCCAGGCACGACGGCGATCATCGGCGCGGTGAACGCGCCACCCAGGGCCGCCAGCATGGCCCCCAGGGTGAAGGCCACGACGAAGACCCGGGACACATTCACCCCCATCGCCGTGCTGATCTCTGGATCGTAGATCACGGCCACCACCAGCCGGCCGAAACGGGTCCTTGTGACGAACAGCCAGAGGAGCACGCCGGCCAAGAGGGCCACGGCGAAGAGCAGGAAGCTGTACCAGGGGTAGATGATACCACCCAGCCGGACCTGGCCGAGGAGACCGTAGGGCTTATAGGCGTAGTAGGGGTTCACACCCCAGACGAGCTTAACGACATCCTCCAGGATTAAAAACAAGGCGTAGGTGACGAGGAGCTGGAAGACCTGATCGCGTCCATACATCCAGCGAAGCAGCCCCCGTTCGATGAGCGGCCCCGAGATCAGCCCGACCACCAGGGCGGCGCCGAGCAGGACGAGGTAACTGCCCTGAGGCCAGAAGCCCCGCCCGAAATAGGCGATCACCAGGGAGGCGCCGGCGTAGGCCCCCAGGGTGTACAAGCTGCCATGGGCGATGTTCAGGATGCGCATCACACCGTAAATCAGTGTCAGACCTGACGAAATGAGAAACAACCACGAGGCGAAGATGACACCGTCCACGGCGATGATGATCAACGTGTTCATCAGCGCTTTCCGTCTCCAGTCTCAGGGACACTTGGCGCCCGGGAACCCCCGCTTGATCCAGTCCTCGCTGGCCATCCCCTCAGGGGGGTTGACGCACTCAGCCGGGAATTCGATCACGTTGGTGAGCTTCACCTCCCCCGTCGCCGGGTCGAACGGACCGGTGATGCCGAAGACCGATGGCTCCACCCCCTGGTGTCCTTTGCCCAACACCATTTTGATAGGGCCGCTGGGGGTCTCAAACTCCAGATGTTCAAAAGCGGCGATGACCTGAACGATCGTGGGCCACCTGCCCTTGTTCGCGGCGATGGCCTTTTCGAAGGCGGCCTTCACCCCGAGGAGGGCCTGGGACATGTGGTACGAGGGGTAGACGGGGCGGACGCCGTAGCGGTCCTTGTAGATGTTGACAAACCAGTCGTTCAGTTTGCTCTTGGGGGCCAGGGCGCCGTGGGGACCCCGGGCCGCAATGACCACCCCCGGCGGGATGTCCCGCTCCAGGCGGGGCAGCATGGTGTCGCCGGTGGTGAGGACCAGAAGGCTTTGCTCGGCCAGGCCCCGGGGCGTGGCCTGGATGACCAGCCCTTCCAGATCTCCTCCCCAGAAGCTGGAATGGATGACATCAGGGCGGGCCGCCAAAAGGGCCGAGAGCTCGGCCGAGTACTCCCCGGCGAAGAGCCGGGGGAACTGTTCACTGACCACCCGGACATCGGGTTTGAGCTTCAGCACCGAGTCACGGAAGGTCGCCCAGGAGTCTTGGCCCCAGGCGTAATTCTGATTGATCCCGGCGATGGTCTTCAAGTTCGGCTTCACTTTACGCACGTAGCGCGCCGCGCCGACATTGTCGATGATCTGATGACCCTTTGTGCGGAAGACATACTTGTAACTCTTCTCCTCGAAGATCCGATTGGTCCCACAGTCAAAGAGGACGGTCAGCGTCTTGAGCTCTTCGGCCACGGGTGCCACGGCCAGGCAGTCAGCGCTGGAGATATACCCGATGACCAGGTCCACCTTTTCGTCCAGGACCAGCCTTCTCAGTTCGGCCACCTGTTTGTCAGCCCCACCGGCCTCGTCGATGGAGACAGCCCGGATGGGGACCCCACCGATGCCGGGCTTGTCGTAGGGGGCCGGTGCCTTGCCGGCGTTGATCACCTCGATCAAGACCTCGGCGGCGTTGCGGGATGGGATACCGAAGGGGGAGGCGGCGGCTCCCGAGAGGAAGGAAACGATCCCGATCTTTAGGTGGGATGGGGCGCCGGGCACCGCCTGGGACGCGGCTTCTGTCGAGATCAGGGAGAGCATGCCGCTGACCAGCACCATAACTACCCATCGCTTCAGCGCGAGAACCTGCTTCAACGGTCTCATGGCCTTTTCCCCCTCTCCTGTGGAAAGAATGTACCGTGGTTGATGCCAGTGAAGGTTCCAAACTCCTTCTTAGAGGCCCAGGTAGGCGCGGCGGAGATCGGCATCGGCCAGGAGCTCTTTCCCCTTCCCCGTCAGGACGATCCGACCATTTTCTAACACATACCCCCGATCGGCTAAGGAAAGGGCGTGGTGGACGTTTTGCTCGACCAGGAGGATCGTGGTCCCCTGCTGGTTGATCTCCTTCACAATCTCGAAGCATTTCTTGACCATCAGAGGAGCAAGCCCCAGGGAGGGTTCGTCAAGCAAAAGGAGCCTGGGCCGGGCCATCAACCCCCGCCCGATGGCGAGCATCTGCTGCTCCCCGCCGCTTAAACTGTTGGCCAGCTCGGCCTTCTTCTCCTCCAGGACGGGGAGGAGCTGGAAGACCCACTCCAGGCTCTTCCTCTTCCATCTCCTGGCCTCCATCGTGTAGCAGCCCATCTCCAGATTCTCCAAGACCGTCATGAAGGGGAAGAGCCTCCTCCCCTCGGGGATCTGAACGATCCCCTGCTCCACGATCCGGTGGGGAGGGAGGAGGTCGATACGCCGTCCCTGGAAGCGGATCTCCCCGTTCGAGGGTTTCAAGAGGCCGGAGATGGTGTTCAAGGCGGTGGACTTCCCCGAGGCGTTGGAGCCGACCAGGGCCACGATCCCCCCCTCCTCGACCTTGAGAGAGACCTGGTAAAGGCATTGGACATCGCCGTAGGAGACGTCGATAGCATCCACCTCAAGCAACGAGGTATTCCTCCCCGAGATAGGCCTCGATCACCTTCCGATCCTTGGCAACCTCGGCCGGGCTCCCTTCGGCAATCTTCACCCCGTGGTGGAGGACCATGATCCGGTCGCAGAGGGACATGATGGCTGCCATCACATGCTCGATGACGAGGAGGGTCACCCCCTGGGCCCTGATCCCTTGGATGAGCTGGATCATGTCGGCGATCTCCCGGGGGTTCAGGCCGGCCATGACCTCGTCGAGGAGTAAAAGCTCCGGCTTGGTGGCTAACGCACGGCCAAGTTCCAGGCGCTTCCGATCGGCGATGGTCAGGTCCCTCGCCAGCATCTCCCGCTTGGTCCAAAGCCCTACCAGCTCCAGGATCCCCAAGGCCTCCTCTTTTGCTACTCCTTCTCTTTCCGTCCGGCAGAAGGCACCGATCGTCACGTTCTCCAGGACGGAGAGGTTCCCGAAGGGCTTCACCAACTGGAACGTCCGTCCGATGCCCTTCAGGCAGATCTTATGAGGCCGCCCCAGGTTCGTGATCTCCTCCCCTTTGAAGAGGATAGTCCCTCCATCGATGTGGTGGAACCCGGTGATCACATTAAAGAGGGTCGTCTTCCCCGCCCCGTTCGGTCCGATGAGGCCGAGGATCTCCCCCTCTCTCACCGAGAAGTCCACACGGTTCACCGCCGCTAAGCCGCCGAACCGCTTGATCACCCCTCTCCCTTCCAGGAGGAGGGGGGAAGGGGAAAAAGGAGTGGGGGCCTCCCGGACCTCAGCCTTCGGTGCAGCTTCAGGGACAGCCGAGGGAATGTCCTTCCTCATCCCCGGGAGCCGCTTCAGGAGCCTCCGATAGTACCCCCTGACCATGGCGATGACCCCTTGGGGCATGAGGATCACCACCACGATCAGGAGGCACCCGTAGATGAAGAAGTGGAGGCCCCGATAGGTTCCTCCCAGCCAGGCCCGGAGGAACTCGTTCAAAGGGGTGACCAGAGAGGAACCAAGGATCGGGCCGGCCGCCGTCCCCACCCCTCCGATGATGGCGACCAGGGCGAGCTGGATGGAGAGGTCCAGGGCGAACACGCTGTAGGGCTCGATGAACAGGATGTACTGAGCATAGAAGACGCCGCCCATCCCCGTGAGGGAGGCGCTGATCAGGGCGGCGAAGAGCTTTGACCGGGTGGCGTTGATCCCTAGGGCCTCGGCGGCCTCCTCATCCTCACGGACAGCCGCAAGAGCGTGCCCCAGCTTGGATCGTTCGATCAGGAGCGTGGTCCCGAGCACCGTAGCCATCAAGGCGAAGGCCAAGTAGGCATAGGGGGTCTTCCCCCGGAACATGAGGGTCCCCAAGCCTGGCTTAAAAGGGATCAGGATGCCGACCGAGCCTTGGGTCAAATCCCGAAAGTAGATGACCAGGATCCGGAGGACCTCGGCGAAAGCGATGGTGGCTAGAGAAAAGAAGGGCCCGCGCAGGCGAAAGCAGGGGTAGCTGACGATGAGGGCCGTCAGGGCAGCCAGGAGGGCCCCTGTCATAACGCCGAGCCAGGGGGAGATCTGAAAGGTGACGTACAAGAGAGTGGAGGTGTACGCCCCGATCCCGAAGAAGGCGGCATGCCCCAGGGAGAGCTGCCCGGCGTAGCCCCCCAGGAGGTTCCATGCCCCGGCCCGGGCGGCGTAGAAGAAGGTCATGATCCCCACATGGGCGTAGAAGGGGTTCTGGATCAGAAGGGGTGCTAACGCCAAGAGGACCAGACCTGTGAAGGGCACGTAGAACCCGGGATCGCCGAAGCCCCTCACCGCCCCTCTGATGCTCATTTCAGGCCGACCTCCTCGGCTCCCCGACCCATCCCGAACAGGCCGGAGGGCTTCAGCAACAGGACCAGGATGAAGAGGGTGAAGTAGACCGCCTCTTTCAGGGCGGTGGCGATGAGGAACCCGCTGAAGGCCTCCACCAGGCCGATGATCAGCCCACCGAGAAAGGCCCCCATCATGTCCCCCATCCCCCCTAAGACCACCACCACGAAGGCCGTCAGAACAAAGTAGGTCCCCACCGTAGGGAAGGTGTAATAGACGGGCATCAACAGGGCCCCCGCCACCCCCACGCAGGCCGTGCCGATCCCGAAGGAAAGGAGATAGATCCGGCGGACATCCACCCCCATCAGCATGGCCGCCCTTCGATCCTGGGCCGTGGCCCGGATCGCCTTTCCCAGGGGGGTCTTCTTTAAAAAGAGGAAAAGGGCAACGGCCATGGCCATGGCGACCAGGAAGGCGACCAGGCGGGGTACACTGATGAAGAGCCCCCCCACCTCCACCACGGCAGTCGAGTAGGCCGTCCGGATCGTCCGATAGTCCGCTTTCCACAGGAGGAGGGCGCCGTTCTGAAGGGCGACCGAGAGCCCTACGGTGGCGAAGATCTGCATGAGCGGCGGGGCGCCCAGGATCGGCTGGATAACCATCCAGTGGATGATCAAGCCCACCAGAAAGAGGAGAGGGGTGACAAAAAAGAGGGCAACGTAGGGGTCCAGACTGAAGAGCTGGAAGAGCCAGAAGGTGGTGTACATCGCCAGCATCAACAGCTCGCCGTGGGCGAAGTTGATGATCCTCGTCACCCCGAAGATCAGGGTCAGGCCGATGCTGATCAGGGCATAGATCCCCCCCACCAGCAGGCCTGAGATCGCCACCTGGAGGATGGTTTCCATCATCGACCGAAGACGTTACTTCTTCTTCCGTTCCTCCCAAGTAGGGAGGGGGAGGATCGGCTTGCGGGTCGCCAGCTTCTCTGGAGAGACCACATGGAGCTTCCGCTCTTGCCACTGCATCACCACCGGCCAGGCCCGAAGATTGGTCCCGGCGCTTTTGTGGTCGGGGCCTGCGAACTTCACCCCCCACCCCATCACCGTGTCCCCTTCCGGGATGTCCACCTTGAGGGCCGCCTCGCGGATCTTCTCGGGATCCAGGCTTCCCGCTTTGGGGAGCACCTCCCGTAAGAGGATCATGGCCCCCACGTAGCCCAACGTCGCATGGACAGCCGGCATCCTGCCGTACTTGGCGTTGAACCGCTGCTGGAACTCCTTCAACTCCGCCCGGGCCCGCGGTGTCAGGGCCTCCTGGTTGATCCCTACGGCCGGGTCCACGTTCAGGATGAAGTTGGCATCATCGCCGACCGCCTCGGCAAAGTCGGGGAGGCCGTGGGCGGCCCCGGTGCCGATCATCGCCTTCACGTTCAGGCCCAGTTCCTTCGCCTGCCGCCAGAAGAGGATACCATCGGAGATATATTGAGTGGCGATAATCACATCAGGTTTTAAGGCCTTCAACTTGAGGACGATGGGGGAGAGGTCCACGGACTTCTGGCTGTAGGTCTCGGCGACGACCACCTTCAGCC
>JACQHM010000100.1 GCA_016199025.1 Candidatus Methylomirabilota bacterium
AACCCGTCACACGTGGCGCATGTAGACACTCCGCGACCCATCAGCTTCGTCTCCGACTCGATCCCAAGCAGCTTTGAAGACGCTCCTGTCGCGATGATCACGGTCTCGGATTCGTAGCGCCGATCCCCCGCCGTCACAGATAAGGGGCGATGCTGAAAGTCCACGTCGGTGACATCTTCAGCGATCAGCTCGGTCCCGAACCGCTCCGCCTGCTTTTTAAACATCTCCATGAGGTCAGGCCCCAGGAGCCCATCAGGAAACCCCGGATAGTTCTCCACCATGGTGGTCAGCATCAGTTGCCCGCCCGCCTGCGCCCCCTCGATGACCAAAGGCTTAAGGTTTCCCCGAGAGGCATAGAGGGCCGCCGTCAGGCCCGCACACCCCGCGCCCAGGATGATGACGTTTCGCTCCATCCGCGCCCCCTCGTAGTCCGCTACATAGTCTCAAAGGAGTCTGATCAACTCTTCCAAGCACCCGATGGTGTAGTCAGGTCTAGGGAGACCGTCAGTGAATTCCTCACCCTTCCGGTTCAGCCAGATCACGTCCATCCTGACCTGTTTCGCTCCGACGACGTCGATCCCCGGGCTGTCTCCCACGAAGATGGCCTGGGCGGGGCCGATCCGCATTCGCTCAAAGGCGATCCCGAAGATCTCCCGCGAAGGCTTCCGCCACCCTACATCCCCCGAGATGACGATCTCCTCGAAGAAGCCCTTCACCCCCTCCTCCTCTATGACCTTGTAGGCGGCCGGTGGGTGATCGAAGTTGGAGACCATCCCAATCCGATACTGGTTCTTCGCCCATTCCAACACCCGAACGCTCTCGGGGGGAAACTCCATGGCCTTCGCCAGGCCCCCCATGTGGGCGACGAGGGCCCGCTCCAGGACTTCTTGGGCAGAAGGGGTCAGGGGAAGGCCTAAGCGCTCGAAGGTGAAGAGGAACCGCTCCCGGGCCGTCACCTCCCGATTGTCGATAGCCCGGAGCCGCTCCGCCTCCTGGAAGCCGGCGAAGAAGGCCCGGTAAAATTCCGGGAAGCCGATATGAGGATAGGCCTCGGCGATGACGTTGTAGGAGGCGACGCTGGAGGTCCGGACCTCCTGGCCGTCCACGGAGACTAAGGGGAGTCTGTCCCGGTGGAACAGGAGAAGAGTGTCGAAGAGATCGAAGAGCAAGACGTCATAGGTTCGCATCCAATCAGGTCTCCTTCCCCAAGGGCTCCCCGCCAAGCTTTTGAAGGGCCCTCTCCACCATCTCACGCTCGTTCCTATACGCCATGAGGCGGAGGGCCTCCTCGATGGGATACCACCGGACCTCCTCCACCTCGAAGTCATGGTCCTCGGGACTCCCCTCAACGTACGCCAAAAGGTAGAAATGGACAGTCTTGTGGATACGCGCCCCCTCTTCTTTGTCGAAGAACCAGTACTCGATCTCCCCTAGCTTCCCGAGGGGCCGCCCGACCAGCCCCGTCTCCTCCCGGACCTCCCGGAGGGCCGTCGCCTGAGGGTCCTCTCCGGCCTCCACCAGCCCCTTCGGAAGGCCCCACACCGAGCCCCCCCGAAGGCCGATCAAGGCCACCTCGAAGGTCCCCTCCTTCTCCCGGACGATAACCCCTCCAGAGGAGACCTGGTGTTTTACCTTCGTCCTCGCCTTCACGGATGGCGAGCGACTGGCCATGGAAGTTCTCCTACCAGGCTATGCGGGCCGTTGTGCCCGCTCCCTACGACCGCCCCCCTCGGGTGGGGCCGGTCTCGCAGCCCGTCGCTTCAGGCGCCGTTCCCTGGCTGAGGAGAGGTGGCGATCGATCCATCGGGCCTGCTCGTCCAGGAGGGCCTGGAAAGCCTTGAGGAACTCCTTCTGAGCGTTCCCCAGGTGCTCCGCCATCGGCTCCGGCACCCGGGAGAGGGTCTCGTCGATGAAGTCGTTCACCGTCCGCCGGATCATCCCAATCGCTGTCATCTTCCTTCCCTCCAGCATCCACGGGGGCCACTCCAGCCTGACCCCGTGACGACCTCCACCCTAGCCCAGGGAGCGCAGGACCTCCTCCAGGGGCCGCTTCGCACAGGTAAAGATGGGCGTATCGCGAAGCGTATAGCGTCTCGCCTCGGTCTCCCTTAAGCGCATGACGAGGTTCTGGAAGTCCCAAGGGGAGTCGGTCTCGAAGGCGACCACAAACTCCTGGTCGTCCAGGCCAAAGGAATACGTGGTGCTGATCCGGACGGTGGGGAATTCGTGGCCGACCTTGAAGTGCTCGGTCATCATCTGTTGCCTGGTCTCGAAGGGGAGGAGGTACCAGTCCGTGGTCTTGATGAAGGGATAGACGAAGAGGTACTCGGCCTCGCCGGCCTCGAGGTTGACCAAGGGCCCATGTTGATGCTCCTTAACGTACATCGACTCCCTTGTCATGGCCAGATAGGCATAGGGGGTCTCCAAGTAGGCCCCCAGACCGGTTTTCCTTAAAGCCGCGATGAGGCCCTCGAAGGCCGAGAGGTCCTTAGAGAGGAGCCAGAGGAGGAAGTCCACATCCGCCCGAAGGCCGATGGTCGAGTAGGGGCGGATCGTCATCCGATCCTTGTAACCCTCCACGGCTTTCAGGAACCCACCGATGCCGTCCTCTTTGATCTCCCTGGGAAGCTTCCGCCATTCCCGATCCGCTTTAAAGAAGGTAAAGCTCACATAGGTGCCGAACCGTTGCTCTCCCATCCACCATACCTCCTCAAGGAAGGCCTCAAAGGAACGTTGCGAAAAATAGTATAGCATTATCCTACCCATACCTGCCAAGCTAAATTTGACCATCGCTCTCCCGGCCTTTTGGAAGGCGATAGACCTTCAAAGGTGCGATGCGAGCGATGGCATCAAAGTCGGCATCTTTCTCCTCTCTAGAGGGTTTGGGGGAGGGAGCTTTGTTATACGCCCCTCTGCGGTCAGCCTTCCCCCGATCCGGAATCGGTGATTTCCTTCACTTTTCCCTTGCAGAGGCGGGCCGCGATGCGTATCATGCATACCGGCAACCCCCATCCAACCTTTAGAGAGAGGAGGATCCAATGGCCAAGATGATGACAAAGGCACAAATCGTTTCCCACCTGGCCCCAAAAACGGGTGTCACCAAGGCCACCACCAGCAGTTTCTTGGAAGAGCTGGCGAAACTGGCCGCCAAAGAGACCAAGAACGGCTTCACCATCCCTGGGATCGGCAAGGTTGTCCTGGTGCAGCGGAAGGCAAGGATGGGTCGAAACCCCAGGACCGGCGAGCCCATCAAGATCCCGGCGAAAAAGGTGGTGCGTTTCAGGATCGCCAAGGCCTTCAAGGATTCCGTGTTCGGGGGCAAGAAGTAGGAAAGGGAATGATCGGGGAGGTCGCACCAGGATCAAGAGCCGATCCAAAGAAGTGCACCTCCCCGATCCCTTTACACAGCCTGCTTGGAAGTTCCTCCCCAAGGCCAGAATAACTCTCGTGAAGACGTCGACCAGCTTCATCTTTTCCCCCATTGACCATTTGCCTTGAACCGTGTACCGTTACCGAGAGGGAAGCGTTCAGCTCCCAGCCATCGGCGATCAGCCTTCAGCATTTTGGACTTGGGATTACAGATGACGAGCCGTGCCAGGTACGCCGAGGTGGCCGTGGCCGTGAAGGCGATCCGACGGGCCTTCACCTATGCCGTCCCGTCCCACCTCCAAGACCAGGCGGAGGTCGGCAAACGGGCCCTCGTCCCTTTGGGGAGGCGGCTTGTGACCGGTTACATCGTTGGCCTCTCCGAGGAGGCCGACTTTCCCCAGGTCAAAGAGCTCCAAGAAATCCTCGACGCCCAACCGATCCTGGATGAACACCTCCTCGCCTTGACCCGCTGGTTGGCCGACCACTACCTCTCCCCATTAGGCCTCGCCATCCGGGTGGCCCTCCCCCCAGGGATCGACACCTATACCAAACCGTTCCTGGTCTTCAAAGGAGCCCCTCCGTTCGAGAGGCTGAGGGGACTTCCCTTCCCTGCCCGAGAGCTCCTGGCCCTGCTCCAGGAGGAAGAACGCCTCCCGTTAAGCCGTGTCAAGCGGCGGTACAACACCCCCGAGGTCGAGACCGTCATCCGAGGTCTTCAAAAGGATGGGATCATCGCCGTCGAAGCGATCCTGATCCCTCCCCGGGTGAAGCCCAAGTGGGAGCGGTTCGTGGTCCCCCTCCAGGTGAAAGAAACGTTGGCGGAGGCTGCCGTGGATCTGGAGCGAAAGGCTCCAGGCCAGGCGAAGCTCCTTCAGGAGCTCGTCCGGGAAGGGGGACCGTTGAAGGCCGCTGAGGCCAAGGCGATCGCCGGATCCTCGGCCCTCCATGGACTCCTCACCAAGGGCCTCGTCGCTCTGGAGAGGCGAGAGGTCGTCAGGGACCCCTTCCGGGGGCCGACCCTCACCACCCCGGACCCTCCGACGCTCACCACCCACCAGGAGGAGGCCTTGAAGATCATCCAGCGGGGGATGGACGAGGAGGGATTCTCCCCAGCCCTCCTCTTCGGCATCACAGGCTCGGGCAAGACGGAGGTGTATTTAAAGGTCATCGAGGAGGTCCTCCGAAGGGGAAAGCAGGCCCTGGTCCTGGTCCCCGAGATTGCCTTGACCCCCCTGGCCCTGGCCCGCTTTCGTGCCCGCTTTGGCGACACGGTCGCCGCCCTCCACAGCGGGTTAAGCCCCGGCGAACGCTTGGACCAGTGGATGCGCGTGAGGCGGGGAGAGGCCGAGGTGGTCGTCGGGACCCGCTCTGCCGTCTTCGCCCCCTTTTCCAGGCTGGGGGTCATCGTCGTGGACGAGGAACACGATACCTCTTACAAGCAGGACGACGAGCCCCGCTATCACGCGAGGGATGTGGCTCTTGAACGGGCGAAACGCTTACGGATCCCGATCCTCCTCGGCTCCGCCACCCCTTCTTTCGAAAGTTTCCATGCTGCGGAAGGAGGGCGTTATCAGCTCCTGACCCTTCCCGAGCGGGTGGAGCAACGACGGTTACCGGAGGTGAAGCTTCTCGATTTAAAAGCGGAGCGGACAGAGCGGGTGCCGATCCTCGCCCAAGGGCTCCTCCGTTTGATTGAAGAGTGCATGAGGAGGCGGGAACAGGTCCTCCTCTTCCTGAACCGTCGGGGCTACGCCACCCTGATCCTCTGCCGGGCATGCGGGGAGACCTTGGGGTGCCCCCACTGTAGCGTCTCCCTAACCTACCACGCCCAAAGCCGGAGGCTCCGCTGCCACTACTGTCGCTTCGAACGGCGACCCCCCGCTACCTGTCCCAGGTGTGGCGGTGTGAAGCTCTCTGCTTTGGGCTTCGGGACCCAACAGGTCGAGGAGGCCGTGAAGACCCACTTCCCCGAGGCGAGGGTGGCCAGGATGGACCGGGACACGACCCAGGGAAAGGATGCTCACCGACGGCTCTTGAAGGCCCTGGAGCAGGGCGAGATCGACATCCTGGTCGGGACCCAGATGATCGGAAAAGGGCACGACTTCCCGAGGATCACCCTGGTCGGCGTGGTCTCCGCCGATCTCTCCCTCCAGATCCCCGACTTTCGGGCCGCCGAGCGGACCTATGCCCTCTTGACCCAGGTCTCGGGGAGGGCGGGGCGGGGAGGGCTGCCCGGCGAGGCCTTGATCCAAACCTACAATCCCGACCACTACTGCCTCCAGGCCGCCTGCCGCCAGGACTACGAGGCGTTGTACCGGACGGAGCTCCCTCTCCGGGCGGAACGTTCCTTCCCGCCCTTCTCTTCCTTGATCCGCCTCCTGGCCATCAGTCCCTTGGAGGTAGAGGCAAAAAGAATGGCCGAGGAACTCTCCCGTTTCCTCCGCCAACAGGAGGGCCTCCAGGTCGATGGTCCAGCCCCCGCCCTCCTCTCGCGGATTAAGGGGAGGTTCCGCTGGCAGATCCTCCTCAAAGGTGAACAGGAAACGATCCGCCGAGCGGCCCTGGAGGCCCTTCAGAAACTCCCTCCCTCCTCCCGGTCGAAGAAGGCCCTTGTGGAGGTGGATGTGGACCCGGTCGAATTCCTCTAAGCTCATCAATTTGATTGACAACGGCACGACTTTTGCTGACAGGGAAGGAAGCGGCAACCCCGCGTCAGTGGCCACTTTCTGAGCATTGGCGCGGGGTTGTCTTGTTTCAGGAAGTGTGCTAGAGTAGGCTCAAGTGGGATGGTTTGGGATGGTGAACTAGCACCAGAACTGACACCAGTGGGGGGGGAGTGGTGCAGCTCATTTGGACCGGGGCAAATGTCGTCCTTTTGGCTCAGAGTCATAATCCCAGCATTGTGTCGCCTGAATGGCTCCAAAAGTATCAAATCGTGGACGAAAACCCGGAAGATTTTGTCCATACCCCGGTGTTCTCGCTGTTTCGGTCCCAGACGTTTCAACTTCTCGTTGAACAGCAACGTTCCCAGTTTTCGTTGCGCATCCTCAACGAAGCAAGCCTCCACCACCTTCAAGCGGCAACGGCGAATTATGCTCAGCTCCTCCCCCACGTGCCTTATACTGCCGTCGGGCTGAACTATGCTTGGAGGGGACTCGCAGAACGTCCCGGCGAAGGGTTCGAACTAGTGGAACGCCTTTTCCTTTCCGAGGCCGGTCGGGCATGGCGGGATCACCTAAAAGGGCAAGTCAGAGCAGGCATGATCCTGTATCAGGTCTCTGAAAGCTATCGACTTCGGCTCTTGGTCGAGCCGCTACTAACCCCTGAAGGACACCTGAGCCTGGATTTTAATTACCATTTTGATGTTCGTAGTTTCCAGGAAGCGATCAAAGCGGTGAATCGCCTGCAAGATTTCTTCAAAGATGCCCAGCAGATCGCGAATCGCCTGCTTGGACTTGAGTAGGGAGAACAGGGTGGACGATGCAAACCGTAGCTGCTTCTCAAGCTCGTGACATCAACACGGCTGCTAAGGGGCTTCAAGGGTTTCTCTTACAACGTGTTGGTGTTTCTACTCTTGCTGCATCACTTTATTTGGCAGCCCAAGTCCTTACCGGATTCACAAAAACTTCAACTACTTCATCCATCGGCTCCACAGAAGCTTCAGCGACCGTGGTCCAACATTCTGCTTCCCTTGAGGGGCTAGGCAAGATTTTAAAAGATCTTGGGGAAGCAGGTATTCTACTAGGCACTTCAGAGGGGATCTCTCGTCCATCAAAGCCCTTCTTCCCCGCAGGGCACCGAGTTCGTGAACTCGAATGGAGGCGTATGCATCAGCAAGAGCTGAAACAATACGCGGGTCAGTGGGTGGCGTTGGAGGGTGAGGCCATCATCGCCTCCGGTTCAGACCTCCCAAAGGTTGTCGCCGAAGCGCGGGCCAAAGGCATTATGGTCCCCTATGTCTTTTACGTCGAGGCTCAAGAGAAAGGTCAAATTACGTTTGGGCTCTAAATGTATGTGGTCACGTACGAACACGAATTTCACTATACGCCAATCACGGAAGAATCATTTCCTATCCTCCAGTTCCGAATTGCCACGCCAAGCGATCCTACCCGGCTCCTGGATATTGACGGCTACTTGGATTCAGGAACGGGACGGTCACTATTCGACGGCCAGATTGCAACCACCCTTGGCCTTGATCTTTTCAGTGGTCCAAAGGTGCCATATCGTTCCTCGACTGGCGTAGAAGTCACTGGCCATCTCCATCGCATTCAGCTTTGGCATACTCGGCTTGGATCCTTTGAGTTAGAGGTTGGCTTCAGTACGAGCCCACTTCGGCGCAACCTTCTTGGTCGAGACTTCTTCAACCTAATCCAAATCGGTTTCCGTGAACGGTACCTGACGTTCTATATCACGAGCACTCCCTGATCATCCTGCCCCGGCCTAGCGTTCGCGACGCGAAAAGCCGCTCCCGACGGCCTTGCCGGGGCGCCCCTTCGGGGCTCAGGCGGGTATCTAGAGGGTAGGACATGGCCCTCCGACGGGATCAAGTGCATGAACACCAAACAAAAGCTGGTGATCTGGCTAGGCATTGTGTTCATCGTGGTAATGATGTTGTTCCCCCCATGGGCTATATACTATGGGCCTGAAGTTCGCGTGGCTAAGATGGTCCAGGGGTACCACTTCTTCGGATCGCCCCCAGGGCTCGGTGTATTGGACCTCCCCCGACTTTTGATTCAGTTAGTAGCGGTATGCCTTGTGGTGGGCGGACTCGTTTTGGCGTTGAAAGATAGGAGCTGAGATGATGAAGTCGAAAGCCAAGCGGAACCACAAGGTTGTGGAAGCGGGCCTATTGGGAGCGAAGAAGGGAACCCCCCCGCGAATGTGGATGCTGGTAACTCGATCAGGGCGGTGGTTTCTGGAGAAACTCCACCGTAATAGCTCCGGCGAGTGGCAGGTTCAGCGTATCCCGATCAAAACGCCTGAGGACTTCGAGCTGGCTTTCGCGCAGACTCTTGGGTCAGAAGAGGCTGAACAGGAGTTAAGCGAAGCAATCTTCCAAGTGAGATGGTCAAGCTTCCTCCAGGAAGCGAGGAAGCATGAAGAATCTCTCTGGCAAGAGACTCTCGAACAGGGCAAATCCAAAGCGGCCTTTACCCGATGGTGGGGCCGTGAGGTTGATCAGATTTGTGCAAGGCATGAACCCCGGTTCCGTCAGGCCCGTGGCCTCCCTACCCGATTGAGAGTCATACAGGACATGCAGACCGAAATTAAAGCTCTCAAGATTCCCAACCACTTCAGAGGAATGCTGAAAGCCTCCCGGCGACCCCTCAAAAAAATCGAGGAGCTCAAGAAGGAACTAGAGAGCAACTATGACGCACGGGTGCAAGAAGTGAGAACAGCTCTTCGCTCCTCCAAGCGGTGGGAGGCGCTCCAGGACATCCCTTGGCTCAGCCCTGAGGTGAGAGACAAGCCAGGGCGCCTGTACGCTGAGCGTTTGGTCAAGGAGCAGTATGCACGGGATTTCGGGATTTCGCTAAAGACAGTCGAACGATCTCTCACTCAGCTCCGTAAGCCCCCCACTTCGTAGCATCTCTACACCCTTTCAAAAACCCGCAAACCCGCGTCCAGAGCGGCTCTAACCTACCCCTCTCAAGACACGTGTCTTCCGAGTCCCCGTCAAAGGGCGATTTGATACGATACCCCCAGATATTTATAGACATGACCAAGCCAGGGAGGATCAGTGATGACAGATCGCGCTTTGACGAAGGAAGAAGCCGCGGTTTTCTTGGGCCAGAGCCCCAATACCTTGGCTGACCGACGGTGGCGTCAGCGGGTTGGGCTCAGGGCAACGAAGATCGGGAAAAGCCTCCGCTTCCGGGAGAGCGATCTCCTCCGGTTTTTAGAACGTGGCTTGGAGGTTTTGCCTGGTAAGCGGCAGGAGAGGCGGTGACCGGATGGAGGACCGCTTCGGGAAGTTCCCCGTGGCCGTGGTGACCTCAGGCGCGTGGGCTTCATTGAGTGTCAAGGCGAAGGCTGTCTATCCGGTGTTACTGGCCTATGCTCGATGGTCCAACCGTCAGGCGTGGCCCTCGAATGAACGGTTGGCGAAGGAAGCCGGCGTCAATATCCGCTCCATCCCGGCGGCTACAGCAGAACTGGAACGGAGAGGGCTCCTCAAGAAGTGGCGGCACGACCGGAAGAACTATTACCATCTTCCCCTCGATGGTTTCCCTTTGTCTCCATCGCAGATGGAGACTAAGACTCCTACAGCCACCGGCCTCCCTTTATCTCCATCTCGCATGGAGATAAAGACTCCCCCCTCTGCTTCACTTCGACCCCGTAGCGTTCGAGGCCACTTCACTCGAATAGGAAAACAGATGGAGGTACCAAGTCCATCGCAGGTGGATTCCGTTCCTCCATCGCAGATGGAGACTAAAGAGAAGTATTTAAAGAGAGGTATTGAAAGAGAGGGAGAGAAAGAGACAAGACTTTCGTCTTTCCAGGGGGAGGCTTCTGGCACGCCTCCCCCTCGAACCCCCTCCCCTGCCTCTCTCTCGCAAGGCGAGGGGGGGAAACCGGTTTCCCCCCAGATCCCCCCTTCTCTACCGGTAGGGGATAATGCTCAGGTCCTCATTGAGCAACAGAAGCAAGAAGAGGCCGACCAGAAGCGGCGTGATCTGCTCAACATGCGAGAAAGCATACGAGGACTGGTGCAAGCGAAAGGCATAGCCTGGGTCCGGGACTATCTGACCCGTCGGGACTATCCTCTCGATGTCGTTCAAGCCGTCTTGAATGACGGAGCCGACTCCTCGGCTCCGGAGCCTCCCCCCGTCCGGCGTCACCCCTGGAAGCGGTGCCAGCAGTTCTTGAGCCCTTCGGCAAAGAAACGCTTCACCATACGCGAGAAGCGTGAAGTGTTGAAACGGGGCAAACTGTGAAAGCCGGACTCCCAGCCTACGTCACCATCCCCCTCCCCAAGGGGTGTGTCTCCTGCTCCTGACCCCCCAGGAGTATGCCAGGGGGCTCCGGCGGGGGAAGACGAGGAAGCGGGCGGAGGCTACGGAACGACGGCAAGAAGCAAGGCCCCGGCATCGGCCCCGGACGGAGGCGGAGTGTGACACCCTGGTGGGCCTCCTGCGTCAGGAGAGGGGGAGGACCGAGGCATGAGTGAC
>JACQHM010000132.1 GCA_016199025.1 Candidatus Methylomirabilota bacterium
ATGCCATCAGCATCACCCCCAAGTGGCTCCTAAAACTCCTCTAGGGCCATTCCCGGCTCCCACCATGGCCCTATCCACAGGTTATCCCAAGGCGTTCTGTGCATCTCCTGGGGATGGCTGTGGATGAAAGCTGAAAGGGCTATCGCCCGGCCTTTTTGCGGGAGCGGGCCATCTTCGCGGCGATCTTCGCAGTCTCGACGATGCTCCTGGCATCGGCGATCCCCTTCCCGGCGATGTCAAAGGCGGTCCCGTGATCCACCGAGGCCCTGATGATAGAGAGGCCGACCGTGACGTTCACCCCCCAGTGGAAGCCGACGAGCTTGATCGGGATGTGCCCCTGGTCATGGTACATGGCAACGACAATGTCGAACTCCCCCCGCTTGGCCCTGGCATAGATCGTATCGGGGGGATAGGGGCCCGTGGCCTCGATCCCTTCTGCCTTCGCCTCCTCGACGGCTGGGGCGATCTCCCGAGCCTCCTCGTCCCCGAAGAGCCCATGCTCCCCCGCATGAGGGTTCAGCCCGGAGACGGCGACCCTCGGTCTCCTCACGCCCAATCCCCGGACAGCCTGCTCGGCCAATCGGATCACCGAGAGGACCCTCGGCGTCTTCACCTTCTCGATCGCCTCCCTGAGGGAGCAGTGGGTGGAGACGTGGATCACCCGGAACCGTCCTACCACCAGCATCATGGCGTAGTCCTTCGTCCCCGTCCGCTCGGCGAGGATCTCCGTGTGGCCGTCGTAGGCGAACCCGGCCGCTCGCATCGCCTCCTTGTTCAACGGAGCCGTGACGATCGCGTCTACTTCGTTTGCCAACGCGAGGTCCGTGGCCTTAAAGACATACTCGACGGCCGCCCGGCCGCAGGCCGCCGACAGTTGCCCGGGCGAACACAGGTCAGGGTCAGCGTTCTGTAAGTCCAGAACCTCGACTAAGCCGAATCGACCTTCCACCTCCTTGGGGGAAGAGATGACCTTCAGGGGAAGATCGAGATGGCAGAGCCCTAACGCCCGCTCCATGATCCGGGCATCGCCGATGACCAGGGGCCTGGAGAGGGTATACATCTTCTCTTCGGCGAGGGCCTTCAGGACAACCTCAGGGCCGATCCCCGCCGGGTCGCCGATGGTGATGCCAACCAACGGCCTTCTGTCAACAGCCATGAGAACCTCCTTCGGCTCACGTCTTCTGGAATCTCCCTTTGCCGGCCCATTTCCTCACGAAGAGCTCATCGGCCTGCTCAAATTCCTGCTTCATCTCCTCCGGGGAAAGCCCCGTCACAGGGATGTCGTACGTGGCCATCAGGTCGAAGAGGTCATGGCGGCTGATACTTAATAGCTCTACTGTCTTGCCTTGAGAGATCCGCCCTTCTTTCAGGAGGTGCAGGGCGGCCTCTTCCTTGACCGCTGCAACGAGTGTGGACTCCTCAAAGCCCTCACTGAATGCTTCGTCCAGTAGCTCCCATTCAATGCGTAGTATTTTTGGCACGGTCCCTCCTTCTAGCTTGTACTTCGCCTTCAGCATAATCCTCCCTCCTGCAAGATACCCCCTCCCAGAAGGGGTGTCAAGGAATTGCACTCGATGGAGGGTGAAGTGGGTTAGGAGGGGATTACTGGCCTGGAAAGGGAAGGGTCGAGCAGTTGCCGTGTGTTATGTTGGAAAGAGGATTTATTGATGAGGTGTAGGGCGAAAATGCAATGGCTGCATGGTTACCTTCAAGGCAGCCCCGCCTTTTGCAGATGGGAGACCATTCGCTTCCTCACTGCCGGATCTTTATAGGCCAGTACCCAACTGTCACTAGAAAAATTGGGATTGATCCTGAGGACTTCCTTCGCCTCGGCCCGGGCCTCCGCCTCCCTCCCTGCCTCCATATAAGCGAATATGAGGTGAACGTGACAAAAGATATAATCGGGGATCCGGTCGCTGCATTTTTTGAGAGGTGTAAACGCCTCTTCGTGGCGTTCTGTAAAAATGTAGGCAAGGCCTAAGAAGGCTTGGTACCAATCCTCTGGATAGGGGTTGAGTCGCATGGTCTTCTTCATCATCTCCAATCCCCTCTCTGGCCTACCCGACTGGGTTGACACTGCTGAAAAAACAGCAGCAACTTTCGCATTATTGGGACTGAGGGCGACGGCCTGCCCTCCATAAGCGATGGCCTCATCAAATTGACCATTTAGATGATAGAGCCGCGCTAATAAGATGTAGGCGTCGCCAAAGGACGGTAGTTTCGCTCATTTTGGCAGCCAATTGGCGCAATAGCGGGGGTGGGTGTACAATCTCCAGTGAAAGCAGAGCTGGAGGTCACGATGACCCACCCAACTCTCACATCGGAACGGATCGACGACGGGCCCCTGCTGATCCACTGGCTGCTGCACATGCACATTGACCCCATCATCAACAAGGTACTGGGTCCACCCCACGGGAACCGGCAAGGGCTGAGCTACGGCCACCTAGCCGTGGTGTTCATCGCCTACATGCTGAGTGAGTGCAACCACTTTCTCAGTCCGGTGCGTGAATGGGTCCAGGCCCGCCGGGACTGTCTGGGGCAGGCGTTAGGTCAGCCCATTGGTGACACCGACTTCACCGATGACCGGCTGGAAGACCTGCTGGACGCCTTGGGGGACGAGGACGTCCAGGAGCCAATCGAGGTCCAGATGGGCCAGCACCTGATCCGCGCCTACGCGCTGCCAACCGATACGATGCGCATCGACACGACGACCGTGTCGGGGTCCCACCAACCCGAGGAGGGAAGCCTGTTGGCCTATGGGCAGAGCAAAGACCATCGTCCCGACTTGCACCAGTTCAAGGAGGTGCTGGGCACCCTCGATCCGGCTGGCGTTCCCTTGTGCAGCGCCACGGTCGGCGGACAGCGCGCCGATGATCCGCTCTCTCTACCCGCTTGGCGCCAGATGGTGAAGACCATAGGCCATGCCGACTTCTTGGTCGTGGGAGACTGCAAAATGGCCAGCCTGGAGACCCGCGCCCAGATTCAGCAGGGGGAGGGGGATTCCCTGGCGCCGCTGCCCCTGACAGGCGAGACGCCGGCGGCCTTGCGCCGCTGGGTGTTGACGCCGCCGACTCCGCCCGTGGACGTATGCTTGCCCCAGGCGCCTGACGGGGAGCCCCCAGTCGGTCAAGGCTTTGAGGTCGGCGTGTCGCGCCGCGGGATGGACGAGCCGACGGGTGAGACGGTGACCTGGGACGAGCGCGTCCTGGTGCTGCAAAGCGCCAAGCTGGCGCAGCGGCAACAGCGCGGCTTGACCGAGCGGCTGGCACGGGCCGAGCGGGCTCAGAACACGGTGAACGCCGGTCCGGACGCAGACTCGTCGACTCTGACAGCAGCCGCCGAGGCTTTTCTCAAACGTCATCAGGTGCCGGACTCTCTCCAGGTGACGTGGACGCCGCACACGACCCAGACCAAACGCTACCTCAAACGTGGGCGACATGGCCCTGAGAGCCCCTTCGAACTGGTGGAGACGACTCCCTGGACCTTGACGCTGACCCGAAAGACGGAGGCGATCGAGACGTTCAACCAATTGGCCGGATGGCGGGTGTACGTGACCAACGCACCCGCCCGTCGGTTGGATTTGACCCGCGCCGTGGCCTGCTCCCGTGAACAATGACAGCCCGAGCGTGGCTTTCACCGGCTCAAGGGGGCCGCCCTAGCCATTCGGCCGCTGTTGTTGCGCTCCAAGAGCGGATCTGTGGCCTGCTGTGCGTGCTGGTGCTGGCCTTGCGGGCCCTGACCCTGTTCGAGTGTGTCGCCCGCCGCAGCCTGCAGCAACGCGGGGACTCCTTGCCAGGCTTCTACGCGGGCAATCCCAAGCGGGCTACCGAGCGACCCACCACGGAGCGGCTGCTGAAGGCGTTTGAGGGCCTGACGTTGTACCGCTTCACGGACGGTGAGACCACATGAGACGAGATCACGCCGCTGTCCGCGCTCCAGCAACGCCTTCTGGGGCTGGCAGGCATCCCAGCGTCAGTCTATGCTGTATCGGGCGGGCCGCTATTGGCCAGGCCCTGATTGGAAATGAGCGAAACTACCGAGATTACTTTGCTTTGCTCCCAATGACAGCGGCTGGATGGAGCCGGTGAACAGTTATCCTCCTTCGATCGGCACCCCTTGCCTGTCAGGCGGCGTGGGTGGTTCACCGGTTCAGTTTCAGGTCCTCTTGCAACCGCCTGTCTCGACTTGGTCTCCAGATAAACTGATCAAGGAAATAGTGATGGAGCGGGAAACCTAACAAAACGCTGATGAGGAGGTGGCGCACGGTAACATTACCGAACAGGACTCTCTTGCTTGTCAAGACGAGTGGAGGACATCCGGGGTGAGCCTCAAGCGCACAACCCAAAAGCCGAAAGACCGCCGCCATTGCAATCCCGCACAAGAGAAATGTCCCAAAACTGCGACTGACCTTGACAGCCCAACCATACCGTTGGGCATCGACACCCGGGCGGTGATAGCGATTCCGGTGGTGAAACCAAACGATGGCGTAATACTGAATATCGTGGTACACCGTCACGAAGGCCGAAAAGGCCAGGAGGGGGGCCGTCAGCACGGCAGGGCTGTAACAGATGGAGACATGCAGTGGAATCACCGCGGCGAGAAAGAGGATCTTGGGGAGGTTGAGTGGCAAGCGTTGTTGCCACCGTTGGACCTGTCGTCCAAGGAATGCCGCCACCACCGTCGCGACAGCCGCTACGGAGACGGCAACCACGACGTGTTCCCAACTGAGCCTGCCCAGGTATTCCGGAGAGAGTCCATCCACGATGCGCGAAACGATGCCATCAGCGGCCAGAGGCGGGTATGGGGGCATGTTTCCCGGCAAACCTAGGGCAGTTCGCGCTTCCAGATGCCGCACGATAAATGCAACAAATGGTGCCAACAGTCCCACATAGAGGAGAGAGTTGTCGAGCCGCTTATCCAAAGGATCAACATCGGCGTTTTTCCTTTGATACAAGGCCATAATCCCATAGTGTTGCCGAACGATGTGCCAGTAGGCCCACAAGTTAAAAAACACCACGAAAGCGAGATATGGGACTGTGTACTGCGAATTGCCAATCCGGTATAACACGAACGAGAGCAAAATCACGGTGGGACCGACGAGAAACCACCCCAGGCTGCCGATCAGGAGCTTCCGCCGCTCACGCCACTCTTCACGATCCAGATATGTCCGGGAGTAGGTCCCGAAGAAATGAGGGCTATCCAGGAACACCACCCACAGAAACCAAACCGTGATCATGTCCAAATGCAGCCCGGCGTGCAGGAAGAACATGGCATAGCCGGCCAGGGTCCCACCGATGAACCAGAGCATGTCCGACCGTTGATCCATGATCCAGTTCATCTGAACACGCCCGTTTGCTCGGGCAACCAGGCCCAACAACAGGGTTGCCATGGCTCTTCCTCTCTTAGGTAAGCAGGTAGTGGTCCTTACGGTCCCTCAGAAGAACTCCCCAAGGAAAGCCCGCCAGAGAGATTATATCCTGTTGTCCCTGCCCGCCGCATGGCCCCTTGAGGGCCGCCTCTTAGCCCTGGCGGCCCTCAAGTCTGGCAACAGTGAGCCACGCTACGACGGGGAGAGAGTGGTAGAACAGAAGGCAGTGCCGGTGTCGTCTTTGAGGGTGACGGTCAGGTTCTGGGTTCCCTCGTCAATCTCTACCACTCCGTAGGCAAAGGTATTCAAGTTGATGCAGTCGGGCGGTGCCAGCGAGGTGAGAAGACTCACGAAGGCATTGGCCGCCTCTTCCGAGCCGAGAAGGGCGACCAGGGATTCGAAGAGGGTGGTCTGGGCGATAGGGCCGGCGATGAACTCCTTGGTGATGGGATCTGGGTCGGGTAAGATGCTGCGGCGCACATCGGTCATGATGTTGCCGTGGAGGTCGCCAGTCAGGAACAGCACGTTCTTGATCCCCCGGGCGCGGATGAAGTCCAGGATTTCCTCCCGCTCGGCGGCGTAGCCCTCCCAACGGTCGTAGGGGATGCCGAACAATTCGGCGATGGCCACCTCGTTGATGATGATTTTCCAGGTGGCATCCGACTGGAGAAGGGCTGACTTGAGGCGTCGTTTTTGCAGAGAGCCCAGCATCGTGCGAGAGGCGTCGTGTAGAGCCCCTAGGCAACCGGGAGGTGGTGTTGGCGCGAGGCCAAGCTGGACGCGGAGGAACGCCGGCAGAGTGGGCAATAAGTCGTTCTCGCAGATCGCCTCCACGCTGGCGCTACGAAAGGAGCGCTCATCTAGGATGAACAGCTCCAGGTCTGTGCCCCAGCGGAAGGTCTGGAAGAACCCCAGCGCCGCCGGCTGTTCGCGGATGGGCATGTACTCTTGGAAGGCCTGACGGCCGTTGGCGAACAGGGTGGGGTCGACCGTCTGGCCATCAAAGTTATCCTCCACCTCGTGGTCGTCCCAGATGGCATAAGTCGAGGTGACGGCGAGAAGGTCGCGCAGCGCTGGGAATTCGCGGTTTTGTTTGTACTTGGCCCGCATCGCCTCTAACGTCTCGGCCTTGGGACCAAAGGTGTCCATGTAGGCAGTATCGCCCAGGTAGACCCAGAAATCAAGATTCTCCTCGCGCGCCCGATCCAGTACCTCAAAGTTGTTAAACGATGGGATCCCGGAGCCGTCAGAATCGCTGGACCAGGCGAAGCGGACACTGGCGGAGGTTTCCGGGGCTGGTGCGGTGCGGAAGGTGCCAGGGGGGCTGACACTTTCGTCTGCCTTGAAGCGGTAGAAGTAGGTGCTGGCAGGGTCCAGGCGGCTGATGTCCACCTTAGCCGTGAAGTCGTTGTCGACGGTAGCAGCAACACTCTCACTGGCCACGATGGACGAAAAGCTGTCATCGAGGGCAACCTCCGCGGTGAGGGTCGCCGCCTGGTCTACGCGCGTCCAGAGGAGAGCGCTACTTGATGTGACATCGCCGCTCGCTACGCCGTGAGTAAAAGTGACCTCAGGATGAGC
>JACQHM010000105.1 GCA_016199025.1 Candidatus Methylomirabilota bacterium
GAGATTGCTTCGCTTCGCTCGCAATGACACATTGAACCGCCCAATTAAACTCGCTTGGCCGCCCCCGGTCAGCGGGGGCGGCCAAGCTCTTCTTTGACCTCCTTGAGGATTGCCTCCATCCGTCGGCCCTGGAGGAAGGTAGCCGCTGTCACGGCTCCAGTCTGCTCCCACATTCGGTAGAGCATGATCCCAAGGATGGTAAAGCCGGCAACCTGGGAGACGGCCACGATGGTAAGCAAAACCAGTTCCAGCGTCATGCTTCTTCCCTCCCTCGACCTTTTCACCCGTTCCATCATGCGAAAAAGCGGCGAAAAACGCAAGGGAAACGTATCCCTCAGGGCTGTTCTGTCCTTTGCCGCCCAGCCCTGGTCTGCCCTGACCTTCATCGGCATCGAGCCGAAAAACTGAATGGCCCTGCCACGATCTCTCCTTCGCTTGACAAGGCTTCCTCAAAAAGGGTATAACTCCCCAGAGTGGTGGGAAACCCTTTAACCTTTCACGATGCAGGGATAAGCATGAAGGAGATCAATCTGGAGGAGCTTCAAACGAAGGCCAGGATCTTAAGACGTCATATTATTACCATGACCACCAAGGCCGGCTCGGGCCACCCGTCCAGCGCCCTTTCCATGGTGGAGATCGTCACAGCCCTCTATTTCGGCGGGGTGCTCCGCCATGATCCTTCGAATCCCACCTGGCCTGATCGGGACCGCTTCATCTTAAGCAAAGGCCACGGCTGCCCCGCCTTGTACGCCGCGTTGGCCGAGGCCGGCTATTTCCCCATCGAATGGCTCTCACGGCTTCGGCAATTGGGAAGCCCCTTGGAGGGGCATCCCAACATGCGGGCCCTCCCCGGGGTCGAGGCTTCAACGGGCTCCCTGGGCCAGGGGCTCTCCATCGCGTTAGGCCATGCCCTGGCCGCCAGGCTTGACGGCAAAGGGTATCGGGTCTATGCCCTTTTAGGGGATGGGGAGTGCGACCAGGGGCAGGTCTGGGAGGCGGCCATGGCCGCGGCCCATTTCCAGGTCGGGAATCTCACGGCCATCGTGGATCACAACAAATACCAGCAGACCGGATCTGTTGAAACGGTCATGGACGTTCGGCCTTTGATCGAGAAGTGGCGGGCCTTCCACTGGCATGGCATCGAGATTGACGGCCATGATTTGAGGGAGGTCTTGAAGGCCTTCGACGAAGCGAACACCATCAACGATCAGCCTTCTGTCATTGTCGCCCATACAGTGAAAGGGAAAGGGGTGACCCCGTTGGAGAAAGATTACACGTGGCATGGGAAGGCCCTCCCGCCTGACCTGGCGGAGGCTGCCTTGAAGGAGATTGGATGAACATCGGAAGAAGGATTGGCCTTACCCTGGGAAAGGCGACCCGGGACGCCTTTGGCGAGGCCCTGGTGGAGCTGGGGAAGGAGAACCCGAACATCGTCGTCCTGGACGGGGACTTGAACAACTCGACCAAAACCGACCTGTTCGCCAAGGCTTTCCCCGAGCGTTTCTTCAATGTCGGGATCGCCGAGTCAAACCTGGTAGGGGTGGCAGGAGGGTTGGCAAGCTGCGGAAAGGTTCCTTTCATCGCCTCCTTCGCCTGTTTCATGATGTGTAACGCCTTCGACCAGCTCAGGATGTCCGTCGCCTTCCCTGGATTGAACGTCAAGGTGGTGGGGAGCCACGGCGGGATCAGCATCGGGGAGGATGGCCCTTCCCAGATGAGCGTGGAGGATGTGGCCCTCGCCTGCGCGTTGCCGGGCTTTGCCGTCTTGGTCCCGGCCGACCAGGAGGCCGCGGCGGCCTTGGTCAAGGCCGCTGCCGTCCACCGGGGCCCCGTCTACATCCGGGTGGGGCGTCCCAAGGTCCCCATCGTGTACCAAAATGGCGGCGAGTTCACCCTCGGGCGGGCCAATTGCCTGCGGGAGGGGAGGGATGTCGCCCTCATCGCCAACGGGCTGATGGTCGCGGCGGCGTTGGAGGCGTCCCATCTCCTTCACCAAGAAGGGATCGAGGCCCTCGTCCTCGACATGCACACGGTGAAGCCTTTGGATGAGGAGGCCGTCGTCCGCGCGGCCCAAACAGGAGCCATCGTCACGGCCGAGGAACATTTGATTTGGGGGGGCCTGGGGAGCGCCGTGGCCCGGGCCGTCGCCTCCCGATGTCCGGTTCCTATGGAGTTCGTGTCCTTGGGCGATACCTACGCCGAGTCCGGGAAGCCCGAAGAGCTGTTCGAGAAATACGGCCTCACCGCCGAGGCCATCGTCCGGGCTGCTAAACACGCCATCGCCAGAAAGAAAGACGTGTGACCTGCCTATTTCGCCTCGCTCTTCTCTTTGCCCTCCTTGCCTGGATTGTCAGGCCTTCCTGGGCTGACTCGGAAAATGGACTCATCCCTTTCTCCCGGCTTACAGGGGATGCTCGTCAAGTGGTGGAGGAGATCGTTCGCGATCCGACCTTGTCCCGAGAGATCAAGGGCCTGAAGTTTTGGTCCAGGAAGGAGGTCTACGAGTATCTCTTAGACCATCCGGACTTCGCCGCGGCCATCGCCAGGGCCTTGGGCTTAAGCGAATATCAGATCGTGAGGGATGCAAAGTTCTTTCGAGGGGCGGACAGCTCCTACTGGGGAACCGATGCGAGGGGAGCAACGGGGCATTTCTGGGTGGTGTACGGTGACGAAAAGAAGCGGATCTTCTTCCTGGAGGGGACCTACAATAGGAAGTGGCTGCCGACGATCTTCGCCAGGGGGGTCATGGTCTTGACATTTCAGCACAAGGCTGACGGAGAGGGAAGCTCTGTGGAGAACGATCTCTACGGGTACCTCAAGATCGAGAACACCTTCATCGCCCTCCTGGCCAAGCTCTTGCAGCCGATCATGGGGGGGGCGATGGATCGGAAGATGAAACAGACCTTAAGCCTTGGCGCCAGGATCAGTGAGGAGGCCTACCGGGACCCAATTGGCTTTTTCAAGAAGCTGGAAGGGAGCCCTGAGCTTCCTCAGCAAGAGCTTGACGAGTTTAGGCGGATCCTTTGCCCCAGATGCTAGGGCCGTTCCAACTTTCCTGGCTTAACGAGCCCATGACATGCAGGCATCAGAATCGGCGTGTTGCCTCGCTCTTTGATTTGCCCGAACAAGTTGGAACGGGACTAGGGCCCTGTTCTCCTTGGTCGGGAGGGTGCCTCCTGCCGTTGCAGGCGAACCATCTGTTCGCCCAGGAAGGCGAGGGCGAGGAGGGACCAGGGGAGTAAGAGAAGTATGGCGACAACGGTATAGTACATGGGTTCTCCTCCTTAGAAGATCGCGTTTTGATCCCGTGAAATCCGCACGAAACGTGCCAGATGAAAAACTCAAGAAATTTAGGAATTTAGCATTCATCAGGGATGAGGAAACTGTTTAAAAAAGAACGCTTCTGGTCGAAATTGGACAGTTGGCTCTGAATTCCGGGAGCTTCTATGGCTGATACCTCGCGACGAGACATCAAGATTTTCGGCATCCCCTTCGAGGAAGCTTTTCCTGACCTGGAGGATGCCGAGGTGGAGTGGCAGGGTCTTGACGTGGAAGGGCCCCCATTGACCGGCGAGGTAAAGCGGATGCGCTACAAGGCCGGTATCTTCTTGGGAGTGATCCCTTGCGACAATCCTTCCTGCCAAGGGGGCGGTTTTGAGGTGGAGCGGGTGATGGATCGCATGTTCCGGACAGGAGACGCTGAACGGGCAGGGATCATCGTTTGCCCCGGATGGGAAGGGGATGAGAAGCCTTGCGTGCGTTCGATCTCATATCGGATCAAGCTTGTGTATAAATCTAAAGTTCAAAGGCGAGACCCCTTGACCGACGCTTGAGGGAACTAGGTCACCTCCTCCAGAGAGATGACGTGCCGTTTGTTGATGGCCATGAAAAGCTTCCTCACCCCTGGCTCGCTCTCGATCTCCACGTCGGTCATGGCGAAGAAGTCCCCCTTCAAGTTCAGGGCGTCAAGGGTCCTGACGTTTTTCGGTTTGGTCATCCGGCCCGTGATAATCCCCGCGAGGGTGACAACCCTCACCCTGACGCTGGTCTCCTCGAGCGCCATCTCGTTCCCCCTTTTGTGTCTCGTTTGAGAGGAGCCATGGGCCCTCTCCTGCCCTTTGAGGCCACCTTTGCAGGCATGGATACCATCCTTTCTTTCGAAAGTCAAACGATTTCTCAGGGCAAGCAGGCCCCCCTTCAGGCCGGGAGACTTGACAGGGAAGGGCACTTTCGGTACAGTCTGGGCAGGTTTTGAAGCCGGCGTAGCTCAGTGGTAGAGCAGCTGATTCGTAATCAGC
>JACQHM010000115.1 GCA_016199025.1 Candidatus Methylomirabilota bacterium
AAGATGGAGATCGCAGGGGTGGGCCAGGCCCCCTATAGCTTTAAGACGAACAGGAAAGGGGCTGGGACCTTCAAAGCCAAGCTGGACTCCTCCCCCTTTGGCCGGTGGCAGATGCTGAAGATCATCCGGCATACCACCGGGGATCCTCAAGACATGCAGAGCATCGAGGATGCCTTGTCGGCCCCCCTGGTCAAGGCCCAGGGGAAAGCGTTGGCCAACCCCTGCTCGTCCCGGTGACCCCGGGGGAACGGAGCGGCCCGGCTCTTCCGGGGCTTGTCGAAACGGAGATTCCCATGGGCAGGCCGAACGTTCGCATCCTCATCCTGGGTGGAGGCTTTGCCGGCCTCTCGGTGGCCAGGTCCTTAGAGCGGATCTTCGCGAGGGAGGAAGGGGTGGAGGTCCGCTTGGCGACGGCGGTGGCTGCCGCCTCGGCGGAGGAGGTGGTGCTGCAAGGAGGGGAGGCGATCCCAACACGGACCCTCATCTGGACGGCGGGGATTGCCCCCAACCCCTTCCTGGAGACCCTCCCCTGCCCCAAGGATGACCGGGGGAGGATCATCGTGGACGATTCCCTGGAGGTGCCGGGCTACCCGGGCATCTGGGCCCTGGGAGACTCTGCCCACATCCCCGACCCCCGGACTGACCGCCCGTATCCGCCCACGGCCCAGCACGCCGTGCGGGAGGCCAAGGTCGTCGCCCAGAACATCGCCGCCTCCATCCGAGGCGGAGCCAAGCAACCCTTTCGCTACTCGCCCCTGGGGGTGCTGGCCGGCCTGGGGCGACGCTCCGCCATCGCGGAGATCCTCGGTCTCAAGTTCTCCGGCTTCTTCGCCTGGTGGCTCTGGCGGACGATCTACTTGTTCAAACTGCCGGGCTTTGAGCGGAAGGTCCGGGTGGCCCTCGACTGGACCCTGGACCTGTTCTTCCCCAGGGACATTGTCCACCTCAGGGCCTTCATGAAACCGGCCGTCCCCCAGGAGGCGCCTGACGATGAGCCTGTCTCCGGCCGGGCGGAAAAACGGGTTGATCCGGCGGAGTGGCTCTGAAACATCATAGACGAGGAGGTACGATGATGGCGACGGTGAAGTACGTTCCTGAGGAGGAATCGACGGGGAAGGTCAAGGAAATCTACGAGGACATCAAGAAGACCTACGGCATGCCCTTCGTCCCCAACGCCTACAAGGCGATGGCGGTCTTTCCCGAGTTCCTGGAGCACTACTGGCAGAAGATTAAGGCGATCCGGGCCGGCAAGGAACTGTCCATGCGGGAGAAAGAGATCATCGCCCTAGCGGTCTCTGCCACCAACGGGTGCGAGTACTGCATTAATGCCCATACCGCCGTCCTAAAGCAGATGGGGGTGACCGATCAGGGGATCGTGGAACTTATGGCCGTCGTGGACCACTACAACGGCTTGAACGCCTTCCTGGAAGGCCTTCAGATCGAAAGCGACATCAAACCGTAGGCAACGCATTCCAGCGGAAGGAGGTGATGCTGAATGCCAGGCACGACCAGTGAGACGAAGCAGAAAGATCAGGCGAAGAAGCCGGAACAGGAGAAGGAGACGTCCCCGTCCTGTGGGACCGCGAAGTCGTCCTGCTGCGGCTAATCGCCAGGGCGTACAGGTCGGGTGGGTCCTCACGGACCCACCCGGCCTCCTTCGCCTTGTCTCAGTCAGGTAAACGGCCTGCCAGGAGTGGGTGTGATGGATCTGGTGATGAGCCTCTGGCCCTTCTTCCTCCGATACGGCTATGCGATCCTCTTCTTCGGGATCGCCCTGGAGAACGCCGGCCTTCCCCTCCCCGGGGAGATCTTCCTCCTCGCCGCAGGGTTCCTGGCCTCCACCGGGCCTTTCAAGCTCCCCTTGGTGATTGCCCTGGGGGCCGCTGGGAACGGCTCCAGGCCGGCTACCACCGGTATTACGGCGTTGTCCTCCTCACCGCCCTGCTTGTCGCCTTGGGGTACATTCTCATGAAGTTCCTGAGACGGCGCTGGTATGGGGCTGCTTCGGGCTTCTAAGAAGTCTTCACCTGATGCGAAGAACACTGAGCCCATTTGGGCCTGCACCCAGATCGAAGGAGAACAGGAGGAACAAAGATGGGTAAGAAGCGGGTGATCGTTTATTCCCAGCCTGGATGAATGTTCTGCCATCGGACGCAAGAGTTTCTTGCGCAAAAAGGGATCGCGTTCGAGAACCGCGACGTCACGAAAGATCCCCAAGTCTTAGAGGAGCTCCAGAAGTTGGGCTATGCCACAACGCCGGTGATACTTATCGATGATGAGATCGTCGTCGGCTTCGATCAGCGCAAGCTCGAACGGCTCCTTGGGATCGCATAAACGTGGTTCATATGTCGCCGTCGAGGACCCCGAGATCAGGCAGGGTTCTTCCTCACCGACGAGCAGATGCGGACCTCCATCCCCGGCCTCTTCGCCGTGGGGGACATCCGGGCCCAGCAGGTCCGCCAGATCACCAAAGGGACGGCTGATGGGACCGTAGCCACCGTGATGACCCAAAAGTATCTGGAAGGACGACATCTCCTGGTCGGGGGGGTGATAGGCGGCAGGATGAGGACATCAAGCGGCCCTCGAGTACTTATAGGAGTGCGGGTAAGAAGCGAGAGAGGAGGAAAGCATGGCAGAGGAGAAGGTGACGATCTATTCCACCCCGACCTGACCCTATTGCCAGATGGCGAAGGAGTTCCTTTCGCAAAAGGGGATTGCGTATACAGACCACGACGTGACGAAGGACCGGAAGGCCCTGGAAGAGATGATTCGGATCTCGGGAGGCCGGAGCGTGCCGGTGATCGTGGTTTGCGAAGAGGTGATGGTTGGCTTCGATCGAGCGCGGTTGGAACAGGCCTTGAACTGCATGCGCCAGCGGTCCGAGGTCTAAGGGTCCCGCCTGCGAGATCCTTAGAGATGCGGCGTGATACAATGCTTTGGGGGCCCTCCTCTGGGCGGCCTTCGTGGCAGCCTTGGGGTCTCTCTTCGGAAGCCACTGGGAACGGCTCCAGGCTGGCTACCACCGGTATTACGGTCTTGTCCTTCTCACCATCCTGCTCGTCGCCTTGGGGTACATTCTCATGAAGTTCCTGAGACGGCGCCGGTATGGGGCTGCTTCGGGCTTCTAAGAAGTCTTCACCTGAGACGGCCTGGGGTCTGCTGCTGTCGTTGACTAGGATCCTGTTTCAAACTAAAAAGGGTTCGCGCACAAGGCGGTTGAGAACCCCGGTGACGACCCCCTTGAAACTCATCCTGGCGCTCAGAGAGGGCTTAACCGGGAGAAGGAAGGTGGGTGTCGAGAAACCTCCATCGATTGATGCTGTCTGTCTCTATCGCGAATCCGTGGCGGCCTCGCCTTTTGTGCATTGGGAAAGGAAAGAAGGGGAAGGTGAAGTCGGCGTCGGCACGGGCGTTTGGAGATGCCTGGTGCAGGATCGCGCTTGCCTGCATGATCCTCTCCGGGTGCACGACAGGGCGGATCCTTGACGGAGCTTATCTCAACGAGGCGAAAGGTTTTAAGGTTTCACTTCCCTCCAGGTCATGGACAATGGAGATAGGCAAGGAGCCAGAGCTGGTCTTTCGGCATCGTTCCCTTTCCGCCGGGATGATGGTCAACGGGACCTGCGAAGGGAGGGCGCCATCGCGGGAGCTTCATGTCTTGGGCAGGCATCTCCTCTTCGGGCTCGAGAAGAAGGAGGTGCTGAAGACTGACCACACGGTCGTGGTTGAGAAGGAAGTCCTCCAAACGCTCGTCCGCGGAAGCCTTGAAGGGACGGAGCTCCTCGTCAAGAGCTATGTGATCAAGGCCAGGGGGTGTGTCTACGACCTCGTCTACTTCGCCGACCCAGAGGTCTACACCCAGGGTGAGGGCGCGTTCGAGGCGTTGGTCACAGGTTTCGAGCTTCTAGGCGGAGAAAAGCCGTGAGGGCCTTCGTGTTGTACATGGGAGGGCTGGCGCTCTTAGGGGCCAGGGCGCTCCGGGAGGGCGTGATGCCGCCCTACCGGGTGAGCCTCTTTCTAGGGGAGGTCTATACCACGGGGGTCACATCTCTCCCCTTCACGATCATCAGCGCCCTCTTCGCCGGGATGGTGGTGGCCCTGCAGTCAGCCCATGAGATGGCTCGGTTCGGGGCGAAGCTCTACGTTGGGATGGCGGTCGGGATTGCCATGGTTCGGGGGGTAGGCCCTGTGCTGACGGGCCTCCTCGTCGGGGGGAAGGTGGGGGCCGGGATCGCCGCCGAGGTGGGGTCGATGAAGCTGACCGAGCAGATCGACGCCCTCCGGATGATCGGGACCAGCTACGTCAAGATCCTGGTCGTCCCTCGCGTCCTGGCAGGCATCGTCGTGTTCCCCCTCCTGACGGTCGTCGCCGATCTCGTCGGCATGGTGGGAGGGCTGCCGATCGCCCTCTTCGAGCTGAATGTGGATGCCAGGCTCTACTGGAATGGCATTTATCAGATCGTCACCCTTCAGGATGTCTTCACCGGGTTGGCTAAAGCGGCCATTTTCGGCCTCCTGATCGGCCTCATCGGCTGCCATCAGGGCTTGACGGTGGAGGGGGGGACCGCCGAACTCGGGCGGGCCGCCACGATGACAGTGGTGCACATCGGCCTCGCGATCCTCATCGCCGATTTCCTGTTCCAGAAGCTTGTCTTCATCCTATAGGAGGATGGCATGGAGCCTCTTGGAAGACATGACCTGGTGCCGGGGGTGGTCATCGAAGCGAAGGGGCTCGCCAAGGCCTTTAACGGGCGCCGGGTCCTGGACGACGTGGACCTCCTGATGCGCCGCTGCGAGGTCATCAGCATCCTCGGCGGCAGCGGGGCGGGGAAGAGCACACTCCTTAAGCTCATCGCCGGCCTAAGCAAACCGGATCGAGGGCGCCTCGTCCTTTTTGGCCGGGATATCGTGCCGCTGGAGGAGCAGGAGCTGATCCCCATCCGGAAGCGGATGGGGATGGTCTTCCAGGGGGCGGCCCTCTTCGACTCCCTCACCATCGGGCAGAATGTGGCGTTTCCTCTGAAGGAGCACACTCGGCTCGGCAAGGCAGAGATCCGCGAGCGGGTAGCCGAGGTCTTAGCGAAGGTGGGCCTCCCAGGGATCGAGGGCTCGTATCCTCACGAGCTCTCGGGGGGGATGCGGAAAAGGGTGGGGATCGCCCGGGCTTTGGTCCTCCAGCCTGAGGTTGTCCTCTTCGACGAGCCGACGGCAGGCCTGGACCCCACCAACGCCAAGATGATCTGCGAATTGATCGCAGCGCTCCGGAGGGACATCTGCGAGACCTCGGTGGTGGTCACCCACGATCTCCCCTGCGCTTTCATGATTTCGGACCAGGTGGCCCTTCTCCACAGGGGCCGCATCGTGGAGATGGCCAGTCCCAGGGAGCTGCAACGATCGTCCCATGAAGAAGTGCGGGCCTTCCTCGCGGGGGCCCTGCGGTAGAACGAGGAGGTAACGCATGGAGCCTCGACTTGGTGCCCAGCTCAAGGCTGGGATCTTTGTGGTGGTGGTCCTCCTGCTCTTCGCCATCTCGATCTTCGTCCTGGGGGAAAAGACGCGATATTTCGAACGGCACCAGACCCTTATGGCCGCTTTTTCCAATGTGGCAGGCCTCTTGGAGGGGACGCCGGTCAGACTGGCAGGGATCACGGTAGGCCGGGTGAGCCGGATCCGCTTCCCCTCCGATCCTCAGGAGGAGAGGATCCTCGTCGAGCTGAAGGTGGCGGCGGAGGCGGCGGAGAGGATCCGGCGGGATTCCGTGGCCCGGATCGAGACCCTAGGGTTCCTGGGGGATAAATACATCGAGATCAGCGGGGGCAGCCGGGGACAGCCGGGCCTGAAGGAGGGAGAGACCATCAAGAGCGAGGAGCCGATCGATTACCGGACCCTCCTCGGTGAAGGGAGAGAGGTCTTAGCGCGGGCGGCAACGATCGCTGCCTCGCTCGATGAGGTCCTTTCCGCCTTCAAGGAGGCGAGGACAGGACAAGCAATCGCGGAGACGGCCAGCTCCCTCCGCCGCGTCACAGCGGCGATGGAGCGGGGGAATGGCCTCCTCCCGTGGCTGATCAACGATCCGGAAAGCAGGCGCTTCGTCCAGGACCTTCGGAAGGCTTCCCAGGCGGTGGCGGCCATCTCCGGCGAATTAGAGAAGGGCCAGGGGCTCCTCCACGCCCTGATCTACGATCCCGAAGGCAGGCGTATGGTCCAGGATCTCGCCAGATCCTCCAGGACCCTGGCGAAGGTCTCAGGCGAACTCGAAGAGGGGAAGGGCCTCCTACACGCCCTCCTCTACGACCAAGATGGTGCCGCCACCGTGAAAGAGCTGTCTCAAACCCTTTCAGGCCTCCGCTCCTTTCTGGCCGAGGTCAGGGAGGGAAAGGGGGCCCTGGCCGCGTTGCTGTTCGATCAGCGCTCCCGAGAGTTGGTTCAGGATCTGGAGCGGACATCGAAGAACCTGAAAGACATCACCGACACGATCGCCCGGGGCGATGGTACCTTGGGGGGCATCATCGTCGATCCGACCCTCTACGAGAACCTGACCGACCTCCTGGAAGGGGCCAAACGGAGCGCCATCTTACGGGTGGTGATCCGCTCCACGGTCAACTCGGGGCGCCGGGCGAGGGGGAAGTGATGGAGGGTGCAGGATGATCGAGTGGGACGGAAGGGTAGTCACCTTTCACCTCACGGGAGTAGAGGCGGATGAGGCCTTCCTGGTAGGGGACTTCAACGGTTGGAACGAACGGGCCCACCCCATGAGGCAGGTGGGGGACCGGCAGTGGGTCTTGAAGATGGACCTTCCTCCGGGGGAGTATGAGTTTCAATACCTGGTGGACGGCGTCTGGCATAACGACTCGGAGGCCTAAAGGTGTCAAAGAATGATAGGACAGGAGCGGCAGCGCGATGGGAGGTAAAGGCTGTGATCCGCGCTGTCATCTTTGATCTAGACGGCACCCTCGTACAGACAGAGAAACTGAAGGCGTTATCGTACGCTCGGGCTGTCCAGCAACTGTTGGAGCTGCCAGAACCGGATCCAAGGGCCGTGGAGGCCTATCGCGAAGTGGTTGGGGCTGCGCGAGAGATCGCGTCACAGCACGTAATGGAGCGCCTGGGTTTGGAGCCGGCACTGCGGCCGCTGATAGCCCGCTACGGAGTTTCCCAGCCGTGGGAGATACTCACCACCATGCGCACGGCCATTTATAACGCGATGGTTGCCGATCCCCAGGTGCTGCGGGACAACCAGTGGCCGCATACCGTCGCCTTCTTCCACCTGGTACGACAGCAGGGCTGCCAAACGGCCCTGGCCACCATGTCGCAACGCCGAGAGGCGCTGCACGTGCTGCAGGCGCTAGGCCTGGAAGGGGAGCTGGACGTGGTGCTCACCCGGGAGGATGTCCAGCACCCAAAACCAGACCCCGAAATCTACCTCACTGCCTGCCGCCTGCTGGGGGTGTCCCCTGCCGAGTGCCTGGCCATCGAGGACTCCCCCGCAGGTGTCCGGGCAGCTCTCGCGGCGGGTGTCGAGACCATCGCGGTGGCGACACCCTTTACACGGCAGGGTCTGCAGGCGGCGGGGTTGTTGCCGCAGGGGTGCATTGTAGAGGAGCCGCAGATGATCGTCGCCACCGTTGAGCGCTGTCTTCAGGAACGCAACCGCACGTTTGGCTCCGCGAAGGAGGGTTAGAGGTGTCGACAAGTGTAGGGATCGACGCCTTCTCTTTGGCGCAGTGATGAGAGCGACGCTGTGATGGTCCTGTCGGTAAAAGGCCTACGAATTCCCGTGATCACAGCGCAAGAGATGAGGCAAGTGGACCGTCTGATGGTCGAAAAGTATGGCATTCAGCTTCTTCAGATGATGGAGAATGCAGGACGGAATCTAGCGGAACTCTCCCGAGGACTGTTGGGGAACTCGGTTCTGGACAAGCACGTGATCGTAGCTGCGGGAAAGGGAAACAATGGGGGTGGAGGGATGGTCGCGGCCAGGCATCTCTACAACTGGGGGGCCAGGGTGACGATCGTGCTTGAATCGGAAGGGCTTTCGGGGGTCCCGACGCTTCAATGGAAGGTGCTCAAGGCTCTACCGGTAGAAAAGCAAACGGGGGAAGAGGCCCTTCAGTCTCTATCAGGCAGTAAAGCCGACCTGGTCATCGATGCCCTGATTGGATATGGCCTTTCCGGGAAGCCGAGGGGATTAACGGCCAGAATGATTGAGAAAATCAATACACTGTCGGTTCCTGTCGTTTCGCTGGATGTCCCATCGGGACTGGATGCCACAACCGGGGAAATCCATGACCCCTGTATTAGAGCCACCGCCACGATGACCTTGGCGCTGCCGAAGACGGGACTGGTCAAGCCGGAAGCCAGGAATGTGGTTGGCGCCCTCTACCTGGCCGACATCAGCGTGCCGGATGTCGTGTACCGGGAAATGGGCCTGAGGATCAGCCCCATTTTTATACACGACACCCTGATCCGCATAGAGGAGGCATGAGCATGGCAACGTTTCGTGGCCAACGCGGGGCCTTCGGGCGACCGGGCATCGAGCCCCGATGGACCCATGGGAGCAAAGACGGGGTGGGGACAGCCTACGCGGCCTCCAGCCGCATCTGGTTTACCGTCTGGAATGGCGCCCTGACGGAGGTTTACTATCCCACCGTGGACCGGCCTCAGCTCCGGGACCTCCAGTATCTCGTCACGGACGGCGAAAGCTTTTTCCACGAGGAGAAGCGCCATCTCCAGTCCAAAACGGAACGTCTCTCGCCTCACGCCCTGGGCTACCGCATCACCAACACCGATCCGAACGGACGTTATACGATTATCAAAGTAGTCATCACCGATCCCCATCTTCCCTGCGTCCTTCAGCACACCCGGCTCATGGGTGATCCGCCATTGCTGTCCCGGCTCCGGCTCTACACCCTGTGCGCACCCCATCTTGAGGTAGGGGGCTGGGGCAACAATGCGTATGTGATGGAGGTGGCGGGCCGGGCGATCCTGACGGCTGAGAAGGGTGGCACCTGGCTGGCCCTGGCGGCGACGATCCCCTTTTCCCGTCTCTCGTGCGGGTACGTGGGGCAAAGCGATGGCTGGACCGATCTCGCTGATAACTTCCAGATGGATTGGGGATTTGATCAGGTGTTGGATGGCAATATCGCTCTCACCGGAGAGCTCCCTCTCGACGGACAGCGGGAGTTTACGCTGGGGCTGGCCTTCGGCGATGGTCTCCACAATGCGGTGACGACGCTCCTTCAGGCTCTTGGCATCCCTTTCAAAGAGCACCGGCATCGGTACATGGACCAGTGGAATCGCCCATGTCGGAAGATCCTCCCGCTGGAGGAGGTCTCAGGCGATGGGGGAAACCTATACCACGGAAGCTACAGTCTCCTCATGGCCCA
>JACQHM010000009.1 GCA_016199025.1 Candidatus Methylomirabilota bacterium
ATAGTCAAGAATTTCCCAGGAGTGGTGAAAGCGGATCACTTTGTGAATCCTTCACTGAAACCATTGATGCCACTACGGGAGCAGGTCATCGAGGCCGTCGAGGCCCTGGCGCCGGAGCTGATCGAGACCGCCCGGTTCCTCCATCAGAACCCTGAGCTGGCCTTTGAGGAGCGGAAGGCCAAGGCCTGCCTGGTGCAGGTCCTCGGGCGACATGGCTTTTTCGTCGAGGAGGGGATCGGTGGCCTGGAGACAGCCTTCCTGGCCAGCCCCAGGAAGGGATCACCGGCCATCGCCTTCCTCGCCGAATACGATGCCCTTCCGGGGATTGGCCACGCCTGCGGCCACAACCTGATTGCTGCCGCCTCCCTGGGAGCGGCCCTGGCTTTAAAGCCCCTCCTGAAAGACCTGGAAGGGACGATCCTCCTGATCGGCTGCCCGGCGGAGGAGAAGGGGGGAGGGAAGATCCCCCTGATCCGGGCCGGGATCTTCGACCGTCTCGATGCTGCCCTCCTCATCCATCCTGACAATCGGACGATCATCGCCTCCCGCTCCCTCGCCATGCGAAGATTGAGCGTTGAGTTCTTCGGAAAGGCCGCCCACGCCGCTGCCTCCCCCCACTTAGGCATCAATGCCCTGGATGCTGTCATTCTCTCCTTTGTCCATGTGAACACCTTACGGCAGTACCTCCGGCCTGACGCGAGGATCCACGGGATCATCACCCATGGTGGGAGGGCGGCCAACATCATCCCGGACTATGCTGCGGCCCGGTTCATGATCAGGGCGCTGGACAGGGGGTATCTGGAAGACCTCCACCGGAAGGTCGAAGAGTGTTTGAGGGGCGCTGCCTGGGGCACAGGGGCGAAGCTGAAGCTGACCGTTGAGGGAAACGACTACGAACCCCTCCTCCCGAACGACAGGCTCGCCTCGCTCTTCAGGACCCATCTGGAGGAGCTGGGCGTCCCCGTCGTGGATGTGCCGGAGGACGAGGGGTTAGGCTCGACGGACGTGGGAAATGTCAGCCGCGTGGTCCCCGCCATCCAGCCCTCCGTCGCCATCTGCCACCCGCCCATCGCCTGCCACTCCCAGGAGTTTGCCCAGGCTGCCGGTTCCGAGGAAGGGGAGAGGATGATGCTTCTTTCAGCCAAGGCCCTCGCCCTGACCGCCCTGGACCTCTTAACCGACCGGGGGAAGCTCGCCCAAATCAGGGCGGAGTTCGAGGCCCGAAGGGGAGGGGAACGGTGAAGGTGATCGGCCTCATGTCGGGGACCTCCGCCGACGGGATTGATAGTGCGCTGGTGGAGATTGTCCCTGACGGGAAGGGCCTGAAGCTCCACCTCCTCACCTTCGCCATCTTCCCCTACCCTCCAGGGTTACAGGAGCGGATCTTACAGGTCGCCTCCCAAGCAGGCGGGACGACGGAAGAGATCTGTCATTTGAACGCCTACCTGGGGGAGCTGTTTGCCCAGGCCGCCTTAGGAGTTGCCGAGAAGGCCGGGATCCCCATCGAGGAGATCGATCTCATCGGCTCCCACGGCCAGACCATCGGCCACTTCCCCGACCCGGCCTTCGAAGGGGACCTCCCCGTCCGCTCAACGCTCCAGATCGGCGAGCCCTCGATCATTGCCGAACGAACCGGTCTCACCACCATCGCCGACTTCCGTCCCAGGGATCTCGCCGCGGGCGGGGAAGGCGCCCCTCTGGCCCCGATCCTTCATCACGTCCTGTTCCAAGATCCCTTCATAGGCCGGATCGTCCTGAACATCGGCGGGATCGCCAACCTGACCTTCCTCCCCCCGGGTGCCGGGCCCGAAGCGATCCTCGCCTTTGATACAGGGCCGGGGAACGTCCTCCTGGACGGGATGGCGAAGCGCCTGAAACCAGAAGGGAAAGGGTATGACGAAGGGGGAAGGCTCGCCGCGAAGGGAACGATCCATGGAGGTCTCCTGGGACGCCTGATGGAGCATCCCTTCATCAGGAAGAAGCCCCCCAAGAGCACGGGTCGTGAGACCTTCGGCCTCACCTTCTTGGAGGAGATCTGGAAGACCGCAGAGACCCTGAACCTTCGGAATGAGGACCTGATAGCGACCCTGGCCGCGTTCACCGTTGAAGCGATCGCGTGGAACATGGAAGCCTTCATCCTCCAGGGGGAACAGGCCAAAGAGCTGATCGTGTCGGGGGGTGGAACAGAGAATCCGTTCTTGATGACGCTCTTGAAAGAGCGGCTCCCCTCCCTGCCCGTGGTGAAGGCCGACGAGGCAGGCTTCCCCGGGAGGGCGCTGGAGGCTTCGGCCTTCGCCCTTCTGGCCTACCTGACCTTTCACGGAAAGCCTGGGAACCTCCCGGGGGCAACGGGGGGGAGGCTGACTGTCTTGGGGAAGATCGTCCCCGGCAGGCACTTCACCATTTCACATTTCACATCTCACATTTCACATCTCACATCTTGATGAGAGGGGCTCTCCCATCCCAGGTGGAAGGAAACCGCCAACGCATCAGCGCGTACTATGAGGTTGCCTTAACACTCCTTTCGAGGATCGAGAAGACCCAGGGGGAGGTCTTGGATCAGGCCGCCGAGGCCATCTTCGCCTCTCTAAAAGAGGGCGGTGTCCTCCATGTCTTTGGAAGCGGGCACTCCCATGCCCTGGCCGAGGAGGTCTTCCACCGAGCGGGGGGCTTGGTCCCGGTGAACGCCATCCTGGAAGATTTCCTCACCCCCCATTTCCCGCCGGCTATGAGCGGGAAGTTCGAGCGGCTCTCCGGCGTCGCCACGATCCTCCTGGACTACTATGATCCAAGGCCGGGAGAGGTTCTGATGATCGCCTCGAACTCCGGGATCAACCCTGTCCCCATCGAGATGGCCCTCTTGGGGAAGGAGCGTGGCCTTTTCGTCGTCGCCGTCACCTCCTTCGCCCACTCGGAGAGGGTCCCCTCTCGTCATCCCAGCGGGAAGAAGCTGTACGAGGTGGCGGATGTCGTCATCGACAACTGTGGCAAGGCGGGGGACGCGGCGGTCGCCTACCCCGGCCTCTCAGAAAAGGTTGCGCCCACTTCGTCCCTGGCCGGGATCTTCATCATGAATTCCCTCCTCTGCCGGGTCGTGGAGCGGTTCTTAGCCTCAGGGCTCATGCCCCCTGTCTACCTCAGTGCCAACCTCCCCGGCGGCGAGGAGCACAACAAGGCGCTGGAGGAGAGATACCGGGGCAGGATCAAAGGGTTGTGATTTTAGGAGGATGGATGGGGCCGCTTCAAGGGATCAAGGTGCTTGACCTTTCCCGGATCCTGGCCGGGCCGTTTTGTTCCATGATCCTGGCAGACCTCGGGGCGGAGGTCATCAAGGTGGAGGAACCCAGGAAGGGGGACGAGACGAGAAGCTGGGGCCCCCCTTTCGTCGGGGAAGAGAGCGCCTATTACTTGAGCATCAACCGGAACAAGAAGAGCATTGCCATCGACTTACGACAGGAAGCGGGGCGGGAGATTGTCTACCGGCTCGCCGGTCGATCGGACGTGGCGTTGGAGAACTTCCGACCGGGGGTGGCAGAGAAGCTCGGCGTCGATTACCCAAGCCTCAAGGCAGTGAACCCCAGGCTCATCTATTGTTCCATCTCCGGCTTCGGCCA
>JACQHM010000101.1 GCA_016199025.1 Candidatus Methylomirabilota bacterium
CCCCCTGCCCCCTGCCCCCTAACTGTGAGCGTGCCGCCATTGGGCATGGCCTGGAGGGCATTCAGGCAGATGTTCCAGAAGATCTGCTTCAGTTGATCGGGATCGGCCAAAACCATGAGAGGTTTGAGGTCTCTTGTCTGAGATCTTAAGTCCGTATAAACGATCTTCGTCTCAGGGTGACGATCGGAGGCCCTCTCCAGCAAGGTGAGGGTTTCCTCCAAGACCTGATGGAGATCGCATGTCCGGAGAGGGGCGGCGTTGGGGCGGGTGAAGTCCAGGAACTGACCGGTGATGAGCTTCAAACGCTCGGCCTCGCGGAGGACGATATCAAGGAGCTTCCGGTTCCGGCTGAGAGAGTCCCCTTCCTCTTTCAAGAGCTGGATCGCCCCAGAGATGGCCGCCAGGGGGTTTCGGATCTCGTGGGCGATCCCCGCGGCCAGTTGGCCGACCGCCGCCAGGCGGTCGGTCTGCCGGAGCCGTTCCTCCACCTTCCGCCTCTCCGTCATATCCTGAAAGATGACCACAAGACCCAGGACCTTGCCCTCCGAGTCCCTGAAAGGAGAGAGGCTCAACCCGACCAGGATGGTCTGACCATCCTTCCGACGGAACCACATCTCGCCCGAGACGAAGAAGGAGGGGTTGGGGGCTGCGAAAAAGTTCCCGAAGCCCGGGAAGGCCGCAAAAGGCGTCGAATCCCAGCGCTTGTCTCGAAGTTCCTCAAACGCAAACCCTGTGATCTGTTCGGCCGCTTCGTTAAAGGAGGCGATCCGTCCCTGAAAGTCCAAGGTCATGATCCCGCTCGGGATGTTGGCGATGATGTCCTCATGGAGGGTCTGGAGGTTTCGAAGGTCGATGCCCCGCTCCTCCAGTTGCCGCCCCGCCTCCCGGAGCCGCTCGGTCAAGCTGCTACTTAAAAGGGCAATCAGGAAGAAGGCGGTGATGTTCATGGAGAGCTGGAAGAGGACGTGGCCGGTGGAACGACCCATCCCCAAATCCGTAGACCCCACCGGTGGGATGAGGGTGTAGAACTCCAGATTCATGAGGACCCCGTAGAGGATGCTTGTTGCAGAGGCAAATAACAGACTACCCTTCCGGGAGAGGAGCGTCCCTGCTGCAAAGACGATGAAGAGATAGATGAAGGAGAAGGCGCTATCGACCCCCCCTGTATAATGGAGGAGGGCCGAGGCGAGGAGGAGATCGAGCGTAAGCTGGATATGGACGAGATGGTAGAGGTTTCGAAGCCGTTTGAGGAGGATGGCATAGATCAGGCTTAAGGTGAAGGCAAGGCCGACGAGGATGTAAAAAGGGACCACCGGAAAAGGGGGAAGCTTCCGCAGTTGGAGGAGGATCGTCGTGACCAGGAAGATCGTGGCCACCAGCAGACGCAGGCCGATAAACCACCCCACCTTCGATCGGAGCTCGGCGTATCCGACGCCCCCATCCGCTCCCACGGGAGACCTCTAGATTAGGCGAAAGATTTAAGCGTTCTGCCTGGTGGCTCGCGGCTAGTGGCTAGTGGCTGGTGCCTGGAGTCTTCATCCCTAGCGCCCGATCACCGTGACCAGCTTAAAGATGGGCAGGTACATGGCGACGACTACGCCGCCGATGACGATCCCCAGGAACACCATCAGCATCGGCTCCATGAGGGAGGTGAGGTTGGAGACCGCCGTGTCCACCTCCTCGTCGTAGAAGTCAGCGATCTTTCCTAGCATGGCATCTAACGCCCCTGTCTGCTCCCCGACGGCGATCATCTGGACCACCATGGGCGGGAACACCCCCGAGGCCTTCAGGGGCTCGGCGATGGTCTTGCCCTCGGCGATGTTGGCCCGGGTCTTCATCACGGCCTCCTCCACCACTTTGTTCCCAGCCGTCCTCGCTGTGATCTCCAACCCTTCCAGGATGGCCACGCCGCTGGAGATCAAGGTCCCGAGGGTCCGGGTAAACTTGGCCACGGACACCTTCTTGATGAGGGTCCCAAAGACGGGGGCCTTCAGGACCAGAGCATCAATGGTCTTCCTGCCGTTCTCCGATCTATAGTAGAAGCGGAGCCCAACGACGGCCGCCACGGCCGCCCCGACGCCGAGGAGGAAGTAGGTCCGGACGAAGTTGGAGAGCGCCAACACAATCCTGGTCGGAAGCGGGAGGGTGGCCCCGAACCCCTCGAACATGGACTTGAAGGTCGGGATGACGAAGATGAGCAGGAAGATCACCACCGTGATCGCCACGGTGACGATGGTGGACGGGTAGATCATGGCCGACTTGATCTTCTTCTTGAGCCTCATGGCCTTCTCGATGTAGGCGGCCAAGCGGTTTAAGATGGTGTCCAGGATCCCGCCCGCCTCCCCAGCCTCCACCATGTTGGCGTAGAGGTTTGTGAAGACCTTTGGGTGCTTCTTCAACGCGGCGGCGAAGGTGGAGCCCCCCTCCACATCCTGACGGATCTCTACCAGGGTTTTCTTGAAGGTCTTGTTCTCCTGCTGGGAGGCCAGGATCTCCAGGCACTGGACCAAGGGCAGGCCGGCGTCGATCATGGTGGCGAACTGGCGGGTGAAGACGGCGAGGTCCTTATCACCCACCCTCCCCCCGAAGCCAGGGATGGTGATCGCCAGCTCCCTGGCCTTCTGCTTGACGGAGGTGGCCATGATCTGTTGCCGCCGCAGTTGCGCCACCACCGCCTCGCGGTTGGAGGCCTCCATCTCACCGCTGATCAACTGGCCTGCGCGGCTTCTGCCGCTGTACGCAAAAACCGGCATCTCCAACACCTCCTCCTGTGTTAGCGGCGCTGGGCGACCGCGTGGCCCATGGCCTGAGCCCGCTGGATCATCTGTTGAAGCTCCTCGGGGTTCGTCGAGGTACCCATCGCCGTCTCCAGAGTGATGCTCCGCCGGAGATAATTGTTCAGAAGGGACTGATTCATGGTCTGCATCCCGTACTTCTCCTGGCCTGTCTGCATCGCCGAGTAGAGCTGGTGGACCTTGTCCTCCCGGATCAGGTTCCGGATGGCCGGTGTCGGGATCATGAGCTCCAGGGCCATGACCCGGCCCCGGCCGTCGGCCCGGGGGAGGAGCTGCTGGCAGAGGACCCCCTCCAGGACCAAGGCGAGCTGGGCCCGGATCTGAGGCTGCTGGTGCGGGGGGAAGACGTCAATGATCCGGTGGATGGTCTCCACGGCGGAGTTGGTGTGGAGCGTAGCAAAGGTGAGGTGCCCCGTCTCAGCAATGGTCAGGGCCGCCTCAATGGTCTCCAGGTCCCGCATCTCGCCGATCAGGATCTTGTCCGGGTCCTGCCGGAGGATGGATTTCAACGCCGCCTTAAAGGAATAGGTGTCGGCGTGGACCTCCCGTTGGTTCACGATACATCGCTTGTGATTATGGACGAACTCGATCGGGTCCTCGATGGTGACGATGTGGTCTTGGCGCTCCGAGTTGATCTTGTCGATCATGGTCGCCAAGGTGGTAGACTTGCCTGACCCTGTCGGCCCTGTGACCAGGATGAGCCCCTTGGGCCGTTCGACCAGATCCGCCACCACCTTGGGGAGCCCCAGCTCTTCTAAGCTCATAATCCGGTACGGGATGATCCGGATAGCCGCCGCCACCGCTCCCCGCTGGAGGAAGACGTTGGATCGGAAGCGGGCCAGCCCCTTCAGGCCGAAGGAGAAGTCCAGCTCCTTCTGCTCCTCGAACTTCTGCTTCTGGGCATCGGTCATGATGCTGTACGCCAACGCCTTGGTGTCGGCAGGACCCAGTGGCGGGTGGCCGTCCAGAGGGATGACCTTCCCGTGCAGCCTGATCATCGGTGGGATCCCGGTGGTCAGATGGAGGTCAGACGCTCCCTTTTCCACCATGGTCTTTAAGAGATCATGCATGTTCATAGATCCCTTCCCCTATTGTGCAAAAAGGGTGCCACTCCGCTCCCAGGAAAAGACTGGAGAAAAAAGGGGCGATACGAGACCACCCTCCCCCCGTCTCGCCGCCTCCCCTTCTCCCCGAGATCGCCTCATGCCGTTCCAACTCTTTATGGCGACTTCTTTCGTTGCACGCCGTTGCCATTCTTGGCGGACGTCACACCTTTCGAATTCGGCTCATCAAGTTGGAACGGCACTA
>JACQHM010000102.1 GCA_016199025.1 Candidatus Methylomirabilota bacterium
GGGCAGGGCTGAGCTGATAGACGACCTCACCAGGCTTCACCAGGCCCAGGTCTTCCCGGGCGATCTCCTCCACCCGCCCAGGCTGGGTCTTGAACGCCCGAGCCTCTTCGTTCAACGCCTCGACAGCCTCCCGGAGCCGATGGATCTCTGCCTGGAGCTCTGTCTTGGTTTTGTGTAATTGATAGAGGTGGACCAGGTTCCTGTTCCCCCAGAGGGAGAGGACAGCCAAGAGGAGGAGGATAAAGGCGAGCAGGCGGTACCGCTTCCTCCGCCGGATCGCCTGCTCCTCCTGCTCTTCCTCTTCTAGCCCCAAAGGCTCCACAGGAGCTCCCCTCTACTCTTTGGAGTGGACAAAGACTTCAAGGCCGCGGAAGGCTGCGACCTCCTGAAGCTCCTCCTCGATCCGGAGGAGCTGATTATACTTGGCCGTTCGATCGGTGCGGGAGGGAGCGCCCGTCTTGATCTGACCACAGTTCGTGGCGACGGCGAGATCGGCGATCGCCGCATCCTCTGTCTCCCCCGAGCGGTGGGAGACGATAGCGGCATAGGCGGCCTTCTTGGCCAGTTCGATGGCCTCCAGGGTCTCGGTGACCGTGCCGATCTGATTGAGTTTGATGAGAATGGCGTTGGCCACCCCCCGTCTGATCCCCTCCTTCAGGAACTTGACGTTGGTGACGAAGAGATCGTCCCCCACGAGCTGGATCTCGTCCCCGAGCCGCTCCGTCAGGAGCCTCCAGCCCTCCCAGTCGTCCTCGGCCATCCCATCCTCGATGGAGACGATGGGGTATCGCTCGACCCAGGAGGCGTAGAGCTCCACCAGCTCCTTCGGGCGAAGCTCCTTTCGCTCCCCCTTCAGGATGTACCTCCCCTCTTTGTAGAACTCGCTGGCCGCCGCATCGAGGGCCAGGAAGATCTCCTCCCCAGGCCGGTAGCCCGCGGCCTCGATGGCCTCCACGAGGAGCGCCAAGGCCTCCTCGTGGCTCTCTAGATCGGGGGCGAAGCCCCCCTCGTCCCCGATGCCGGTGCCTAAGCCCCTTTGCTTCAAAAGGGTTCGAAGGTGATGGAAGACCTCCACCCCGATTCTCAAGGCCCCGGCAAAATTCTCCGCCCCCGCCGGCACCACCATGAACTCTTGCAGGTCGAGGTTGTTGTCGGCGTGCCGCCCACCGTTCAAGACGTTCATCAGGGGGACGGGGAGCTCCTTGGCGTTCGGGCCTCCCAGGTACCGGTACAGGGGAAGCGCCAACTCGTCAGCCGCCGCTTTCGCCGCTGCTAACGAGACACCGAGGATGGCGTTGGCTCCCAGCCTCTCCTTGTTCTCCGTCCCGTCCAGATCAGAGAGCGTTCGATCGAGAAGGGCTTGATCGGTGACCTCTAGGCCAACCACCTCGGAGGCGATGACATCATTCACGTGCTCGACCGCCTTCGTCACCCCTTTTCCCAGGTAGCGGGAGCGATCGTTGTCCCGAAGCTCCAAGGCCTCCCTCGTCCCCGTCGAGGCCCCGGAGGGGACCGCCGACCGTCCCATCCCTCCCGCCTCGGTGAACACCTCCACCTCCACCGTCGGGTTCCCGCGGGAGTCCAGGATCTCTCGGGCATGGACCGCGACGATCTCACTCATCGTTCGTCTCCCTACACCCCCTCCACGAGGGCTTTTGCCGCTTCGGCAAGGGCTCGGATCTCCTCCTCGGAGGAAGCCTCCAGATACACCCGGACCACCGGCTCCGTCCCCGAGGGCCTGGCCAGGAGCCAACTGCCGTCCTCCAGGATGAGCTTCGTCCCCTCCAGGCGGCCCACCTCGGTCACCTTCCGCCCGGCGAAGGCCTTCGGCGGGTCCTGAAGGGTCGCGTGAAGCTGCGCTAGACGGTCCTGGCTTAAAGGGAGGTCAATCCTCTTCGTAACGAGGGTCCCCACCTTCGCGTAGAGCTCTTGGAGGAGCCCCTTCACAGGTCTCTTCCGAAGGGCGACCATCTCGGCGACCAGGAGGCAGGCCAGGATGCCATCTTTCTCCGGCACGTGGCCCCGGATGGAGAGGCCGGCGCTCTCCTCCCCGCCGATGATGATCTTGTCTTCGAGGAGAAGCTCCCCGATATACTTGAACCCCACCTTGGTCTCATAGAGGGGAAGGCTATATCCCTCGGCTACCCGATCGACCAGGTGGGAGGTGGCCACTGTCCGGGCCACCCCCCATTTCCTCCCCCGGGTTTCGGCAAGGTGTTGGACGAGTAAGGCCAGGACCTGGTTTGGATTGATGAAGCTCCCGTCGGCGTCGATGATCCCGTACCGGTCCGCATCCCCATCGGTCGCCAGGCCTAAGCTGGCACCATGGTTCAAAACGGCCGCCTTGAGCTCCTGAAGCTTCTCCTCAGAGGGGTCGGGCGAGCCGCCGCCGAAGAGGGGGTCTCTCATCTCGTGGAGGACGTGCACCCTCATCCCCGCTGCTTCGGCCGCCTGGTCTAGATAGCCCTGGCCGGCCCCGTAGAGGGGGTCCACCACGACGGTCAGGTGCCCCTGCCGGATGGCGTCGAAGTCCACCATCCTCTGAAGCTGCTCCAGATAGAAAGGCTTCGGGTCGATCCGATGGAGGAGGCCTGTTCCCTTCCCTTCGTGGAGATGCACGGGGCCTGGGTCAGGCCCTTCCAGAAGCTCGTTGGCCTTCTTCTCGATCCGCCCGGTGACCTCCGGGAGCGGCGGGGCGCCATCGGGGGTGGAGAACTTGAAGCCGTTATAGTGATACGGGTTGTGGCTGGCCGTCATGATGATCCCGCCCCCCGCTTTCCGGCGTACGATCTCGTAGGCGACAACGGGGGTTGGGGCCGGCTTCTCACAGAGGAAGACAGGGATGCCGTTCCGGACCAGGATGACCGTTGCTTCACCCGCAAACTCCTCGGAGAGGAAACGGGTGTCGTAGCCGATCACAACTCCCTGCCCCGCGAGCTGTTCCTTCAGGAGATGCTCGGCGATGGCTTGGGAGACCGCCCGAACGCCTCGGAAGGTAAAATCGTCGGCGATGATCCCACGCCAGCCGGAGGTGCCGAAGGCGATGCACGTCATGTTCCTTCTCCAAGTAGGGATTCAAACTGCGTGCCAAGTATAGGCTTTGGAGCAAAGGGTTGTCAAGGAAAGAGTCGGCTGTTTTCTGTCGGATGTCAGATGTAAATCCTAGGGACCCTTTTCCCGATCGAGCAGAGAAGCTCATAAGCAATGGTCCCGATCCGAGCCGCCACCGCCTCCACACTGATCGCCTCCTTCCCTTGTTGCCCGTAGATCACCACTTCATCGCCGACCTTCACGCCGGGGATGGTCGTGACCTCCACTAGAGTCATATCCATGCAAACCCGGCCGACGATCCTCGCCTTCCTTCCCCGGATGAGGGCCTCCCCACGGTTGGAAAGGAGGAAGCTCAAGCCATCGGCGTACCCTAGGGGAAGGATCGCAACCTTCATGGGATGTCCTGCGATGAAGGTTCTCCCGTAGCTGATCCCCGCCCCCTTTGGCACCTCTTTCAGAGAGGCGATCCGAGTCCGCAAAGAAAGGGCCGGCCGGAGCGGGAAGGGCCGGGAGACGGTCTTCGAGGGATAGCAACCGTAGAGGATGAGGCCGGGGCGGACCATGTCGAAGAACGACTCGGGAAGGTCTAGGACGGCGGCGGAGTTCGCGACATGCCGGAAGGGGAAGGCGAACTCAGCCTGTTTCAGGGCCTCCGCCACCTCCTGGAACGCCTTCACCTGCTTCCGGGCGTAGAGGTTGTCTTCTCCAGCCGTGGCGAGGTGGGTCATGAGCCCCCTGAGGGTTAGGCCTGGGAAGGAGTGGACCTTCCTGGCAAAGGCCACGGCCTCGGCAGGGAAAATCCCCAGACGGCCCATGCCGGTATCGATCTTCAGATGGACGCCGACCGTTTTCCCCCTCCGGCAGGCGAAGGAGGAGAGGGCCTCGGCCAAAGGGAGGCCTGAGAGCACTTGGTCGAGGTCGAAGTCCACGATGAGGGCAGCCTGAGATGGAAGGGTCGGGCCGAGGACCAGAATGGGCGAGTCGATCCCTGCCCGTCGAAGCTCGATCCCTTCCTCTGGGATGGCCACCCCCAACCACTCGGCCCCTACCTTGAGGGCAGCTTTGGAGACCTCCACCGCGCCGTGGCCGTAGGCGTCAGCCTTGACCACTGCCATCACCTTGACAGACCGTCCCACCCGGGCCTTGATCCCCCTGACGTTCGACGCGACGGCGCGAAGATCCACGACGGCGTAGGTCGGCTGCTTCTCCCAGTCTTTCATGCTTCCCCCATCATCATAAGAAATCTCTCGAAAAATTATGAAAATTGGTTGTCCAACCGTATAGAATCTAAAATTTCTTAGATATTCCAGGATATTCTTCGAAATCTCCGAGAATCTCAAGTTGCAACCCGACAAGGCTCGCACTATACATAATGGCTGTTAGCACTCACCTTGATTGAGTGCTAACAACGAGGACAGTCAGACCGGTACCCAAGCATCAACCATCCTGAAAGGAGAGAGGTCATCGATGAAGATTCGTCCGTTGCAAGATCGGATCGTCGTGAAGAGGCTGGAGGAGCAGGAGAGCAAGAAGGGGGGGATCATTATCCCTGACACCGCAAAGGAGAAACCCCAGCAAGGTGAGGTGCTCGCCGTCGGCCCAGGCAAGGTCACCGAGAACGGGAAGAGGCAGCCCATGGAGGTCAAGGTGGGGGATAAGATCCTCTTCAACAAGTATGGCGGGACCGAGGTGAAACTCGACGACGAGGAGGTGCTCATCATGCGGGAGGACGATGTGCTGGGGATCATCCAGTAGTCCCCTTTCGTCTCCTGAAGGGTACCCTATCTTAAGGGAGAACTCAACGGAATTGATCAAGGAGGGAGAAGTCTATGCCAGCGAAACAGCTCTTGTTTAGCGAAGACGCCCGACGCTCGATCCTACGGGGCGTCGATAAGCTCGCCAAGGCGGTGGTGGTGACCTTGGGCCCGAAGGGGCGAAACGTCGTGCTGGACAAGAAGTTCGGACCTCCTACCATCACCAAAGACGGGGTCACCGTCGCCAAGGAGATCGAGCTGGAGGAGCCCTTCGAGAACATGGCGGCCCAGATGGTCCGGGAGGTGGCCTCCAAGACCTCGGAAGCGGCCGGTGACGGGACGACGACCGCCACGGCCCTCGCCTGGGCCATCTTTAAAGAGGGGATGAAGAACGTCACCGCCGGCGCCAACCCCATGGCTTTGAAACGAGGGGTCGAGAAGGCAGTCGAGTTGGTCGTAGACGAGCTGAAGAAGCTCTCCAAACCGACCCGGGAGAAGAAGGAGATTGCCCAGGTGGCCTCTATCTCCGCCAACAACGACAAGACCATCGGCAACCTGATTGCCGACGCCATGGAAAAGGTGGGGAAGGACGGGGTCATCACCGTCGAGGAGGCCAAGGGGATGGAGACCACCCTGGAGGTGGTCGAGGGGATGCAGTTCGACCGGGGCTATCTCTCCCCGTATTTCATCACGGATCCTGAGCGGATGGAGGTGGTCCTGGAGAACATTCTGATCCTCATCCACGAAAAGAAGATCTCGAACATGCGGGACCTCCTCCCAATCCTGGAGCAGATCGCCAAGATGGGGAGGCCCCTCGTCATCATCGCCGAGGAGGTGGAGGGGGAGGCCCTGGCCACCCTGGTGGTGAACAAGCTCCGGGGCATCCTTTCCTGCGCGGCGGTGAAGGCCCCTGGCTTCGGGGATCGGCGGAAGGAGATGCTGAAGGACATCGCGATCCTGACCGGCGGCGAGGTGATCTCCGAGGAGCTGGGGATCAAGCTTGAAAACGTCCGGCTGGAGGACCTGGGCAGGGCCAAGAAGGTGGTGATCGATAAGGAGAACACCACCATCATCGAAGGGGCTGGGAATTCCAAGGCCATCGAGGGGAGGATCAAGCAGATCCGGACCCAGATCGAGGAGACCACATCGGAATATGACAAGGAGAAGCTCCAGGAGCGCCTGGCGAAGCTGGCCGGCGGCGTGGCGGTCATCAAGGTGGGCGCCCCCACGGAGATCGCCATGAAGGAGAAAAAGGCCAGGGTGGAGGATGCCCTGAACGCCACCAAGGCCGCCGTGGAGGAGGGGATCGTCCCGGGTGGCGGGGTGGCCTATCTCCGGTGTCTGAAGGCCTTCGAGACCCTGAAGCTGGAAGGGGATGAGAAGATCGGGGCCGACATCGTCCGGCGGGCCCTGGAGGAGCCGATCCGGCAGATTGCTGAGAACGCCGGCGCCGAAGGCTCGATCGTGGTCCAAAAGGTCAAGGAGTCGGACAACCCTAACTTCGGCTACGATGCCGAGACCGAGGAGTACGCGGACCTCCTCCAGGCCGGGATCATCGACCCGACCAAGGTGACGAGGATCGCCCTCCAGAACGCCGCTTCCGTCGCCTCCCTGATGATCACCACCGAGGCGCTGGTCACCGAGCTGCCGGAGAAGGAGAAGAAGATGCCGATGCCCGGCGGCCACGGGATGGAGGACTTCTAAGACACCAACCCAAACCCTTTAAAGAAAGCGAGAGCCCCCGATGGGATTGCCATCGGGGGCTTCTCCTTTTCTCAGGCCTCCGCTGAAAGCCGTGGGGGCCTTCGGGTTTTTATTGGACTCCCCTGATCACTTACGGTATCAATAGATCTAAAAGTGAAAGGAGGAACACGTGATGAAGATCCAAGACGTGAAGACATACCTTTTGCGGACGGAGTTGACAGGGGAACAGATCTTCGCCTATTCGCAGGCCTGGTACAAAACCAGGACGGTCATGCTGGTCGAGGTCATCTCGGATGAGGGGATCAGTGGCTTTGGTGAAGCCTATGGGCCGGCGGCGGGGAATCGTGCCATCGTGGAGGAGCTGTACAAACCGCTGTTGCTCGGACGGGATCCCCTGGACACGCAGGTTCTCTGGGAAGAACTCTACAACGCCTTTCGAGACTATGGCCGTAAGGGGATGCCGGTAGCGGCCCTCTCTGCCGTAGATATCGCCCTGTGGGACCTGAAAGGGAAAGCCCTGGGGCTGCCGATCTATAAGCTGTTGGGGGGACCGTTCCGAAAAGAGGTCCAGGCCTACGCCACGGGTCTCTACCGCCGTCAGGTGCCCGATCAAGCCAAGGCGCTCGCTGAGGAAGCCCAGGGGTATGTCGCCGAGGGTTTCCGGGCCATGAAAGTGAAAGTCGGCTTCGGGATCGAGGAGGACGTCCGGAATGTCAAAGCCGTGCGCGAGGCCATCGGCCCCGAGAGACGCCTCATGGTGGATGCGAATCATGCCTACGATGCGAGAGAGGCCATCCGGTTGGGGCGGCTGATCGAGCCCTTTGATATCTACTGGTTCGAGGAGCCTGTCGTGCCCGAGGATCTCGACGGGTACCTCCAGGTCAAACAGGCCCTAAAGATTCCCATCGCGGGCGGGGAGGCGGAGTACACCCGCTATGGCTTCCGGGAGCTGCTCTCAAAAAGAGCGGTGGACATCGTGCAGCCGGACCTCTGTGCCTGTGGAGGGTTCAGCGAGGCGATGAAGATCTGGACCCTCGCCTCGACCTGGGGGGTTACCTATTACCCCCATGTGTGGGGGTCGGCGGTCGGCCTCTATGCCAGCTTGCACCTGGCAGCAGCCCTCCCTCCAAACCCCCTGGCCCTTTTCCCCACAGAGCTACTCTTCGAGCTGGATCGGACCCCCAATCCTTTCCGGGAGAGGCTTGCCACCACACCTCTTGTCCGGAAAGGGGATATGATCGAGATCCCCCAGGGACCAGGACTCGGCTTGGCGCTCAACCGTGACCTTTTGAAGGCGTCCGCGGTCTCCTGAAAATAAGGGCTCAGCTCTCAGCCCTCATCAGATTGTGGATGGCCCAACCCTGCCCCTCCCCCCCGGGCCAACGCCAAATACCGGCTCACGGCCACTGGGAACTCCTTGGTGTCGATAGGCTTGGGAATGTAGCCACCGCAGCCCGCCTCCAAGGCCTTCTCCCGGTCGCCTTTCATGGCATAGGCCGTGAGGGCAATCACCGGGATCCGCCTGGTCAGGTCGTCCGCCTTCAGGGCCTTCGTGGTCGTAAAGCCGTCCAGCCCGGGCAGTTGGAGGTCCATCAGGATGAGATCCGGGAGGTGGGCCCTGGCCAACTCCAAGGCCTCCTCGCCTGTGGTCGCCTCATAGACGATGTAGCCTTGGGACTTCAACAGGAACTGGGCCAGACGCCGATTCTGAGGGTTATCCTCCACCAGTAGGATCCGTTCGCCCGCCATCCTGGACCCTCCTCTCCCGGGCCGCCTTCAGCCGGCTCAACCTCCCGATCTCCTCTAAAAACTCCTCCTTGGCGAAGGCCCCTTTTGGCATGACCGCCGCCACCAGGCTGTTGAGTTTCTGCTTATCCTCGGCGGTCAGATCCTTGACGGTCACGACAAAGACCGGGATCTCCTTCGTCTCCGGATGCGCCTTCAACCGCTGCACCACTTCGAAGCCGCTCATCTCGGGCATCAAGAGATCCAACACAATCAGATCCGGACGATGCTCTAGAGCCAGCTCAAGCCCCTGCCGGCCGCCATAGGCCTTAAGGATCCCAAAGCCTGCCGGCTGCAACATCCCCGCCAGCATCTCCACCACCAGGGGGTCATCATCAATGATCAGGACCTTCACCGGCTCCCCCTGGACCTTTGTCGTAAAACTGTACCCCCCTAATCGTCGGAGAAAGTCCTCCCGATCGAAGGGCTTCACGATATAATCCGCCGCCCCCAGGCTGAACCCCCGCTCAGGCTCATCCACGATGGAGACAATGACCACTGGAATATCGCGGGTGACGGCATCCTCTTTGAGCTCCCTCAAGACCTCCCACCCGTCCTTCTTGGGCAACAGGATGTCCAAAGTGATCAGAAACGGTTGCAAGGTCCTGGCCTTTGCCAGGGCCTCCTCGCCATCCAACGCCTCCTCCACCCGAAACCCCTCCCGGGACAGGGAGAACCGAAGCAGGTCACGTGCCTTCGGATCATCCTCCACCACCAAGATCAGGGGCCGACCCGCCTCCGCCAGCTCCGGCCTCCCCTCCACCGGTACCGTGGGCGCCTCGACTACAGGGAGAATGAAGGTGAGGGTGCTCCCCTTCCCCGGCTCGCTCTCGACCCAGATCCTTCCCCCATGGAGCTCGACGAATTTCTTCGCCAACGTCAGCCCCAACCCTGTCCCCTCGTACTGCCGGGCCGCCGTCGCCTCCACCTGGTAGAACTCCTCGAAGATCCGTGCTTGGTCTTCGGGCTTGATGCCGATCCCTGTATCCCATACCGTGAAACGGGCCTCCCCACTGTCCCGCGAACCCGTCAGCCCCACCCGGCCCTTCTCGGGTGTGAACTTGATAGCGTTCGAGAGGAGGTTGTAGAGGATCTGCTTGACCTTCCCCGGGTCGGCGACCAGGGTGGTCAGGGCGGGATGGATGGCCACTTCGACCCCGATCTGCTTCTTGGTCGCCAAGGGTCTAATGGTATTGAGCACCCCCTCGATGATCTCGACGACGGAGAATTGCTCGGGGTGAAGCTCCATCCGGCCAGCCTCGATCTTCGAGAGGTCCAGGATGTCGTTGATCAGCCTCAAGAGATGGCGCCCGCTGCTTAAGATATTCCCTAAAAACTCTCTCCGTTCCTCCGGGGCAAGTTCCCCTATAGACTCATCCAGCAGGATCTCCGAAAAGCCGATGATGGCGTTCAAGGGGGTCCGGAGTTCATGGCTCATGTTGGCCAGGAACTGGGACTTGTGACGGCTGGTGGCCTCGAGCCTCCGGTTGGTCTCATCCAATTCACGGAAGAGCCTGGCATTGTCGATTTCCCTCTCCCGTAATGCCTCGGCCATCCGGTTGAAGGAAACCCCCAGATCGCCAATCTCATCCATCGAGGCGACCTCGACCTTGAAATCCAGCTCTCCCTCCGCGATCCGCTTCGTTGCCGCCGCCAACTGTTTGATGGGCTTGACGATCACCCTGACCAGAAAGGCGGTCACGACAATACCCAGGACGATGACCAACAGGGTCAACAGGACGATAGTGCGCCGGACCCCGACGATGGTCTCGTTCACCCTCTTCAAGGACAGGGACATTCCGACAACGGCCCGGCCGATGGTCTGTTCCTCCCCGCCCAGGCTCAATCCGATCTCCTCCCGCTCCCGCTTGACCCGCGTCTGGACCGGTTGGACAATCTCGTAGATCTGCTCCCCTTCCCACCTGACGACATAGACATGGGTCGAGGGGTCTTCCCCTCTCAGGCCTTGAAGCGCCGACCTCGCGACGGTCACTGGAGGGATCTTCTTCAGTTGCTCGGCCTTGGCCTGGGCCCGGATCTGCCCCTGCTCATCCTGGATCACCACGTAGAGCACGTCCTCCTCCTTGATCACGCCCTCGATAAGCTCCTGGAGACGCTGCTCAGTGGCGTACTGCAACTCATATCCGAGATTGTAGGCCAGGTTCCTCACCAGGGACTTGCCCCGGTCCATAAGGGCGAGCGTGATCAACTCAACGTCATGGCGGATGAAAAACCACCCCAAGGTGACGGAGGTCAGGACGATCAGCACCGAGATCGGGAGGATGAACTTAAAGGGCAGCCCAGCTCTCACCTGCATCGGACGCATGGCCCATTCCCTCACCGCAGGACAACGGCCCCCTCCATGGTACGGGCTGGGATCTTCACCCCAATGGCCTTCGCCACGTTCATGTTGAGGTACAATGTGACCCTTCGAGGCACGGTGATAGGGAGCATGGAAGGGCGTTGACCGGCCAGGACCTGGACCGCCAACTCCCCACATTGGACGCCCACGTCCGTATAATCAACCGACAGGGCCAGGAGGGCCCCTGCCTTCACGAAGGCTGGAGACAACCCCATGAACGGGATCCTGGATTTAAGGGTTTGACGCAGGAGGAACTCGATGGAACGGTCCGAAGAAAAGACCGTGCTATCTGCTACCGACCAGAGGGCATCAATCTTCTTCCTCTCAAGGGTATCGAGGGTCTCTTGGAGCTTCTCCACCGAGCTGACAGGGATGGCGATGAGTTCCAACCCCACCTCCCGTGCAACCTCCGCCGCCGGCCCCACGACCTCCCTCGTCTCCCCTGGGTTGTAAAGCACCCCCACCCTCTTGACGGAAGGCACCACGGCCTTCAGGGTCTCGAATTGAGCCCGCACCGGGATGTCCAGGGAGGCGCCTGTCAAATTGTTCCCGGAGGACTCCATCGACTGGACAAAGCCACTAGCCACAGGGTTCAGGACCATACAGAAGACGACCGGCATGTCCTTCACCTGCTCGTGGATTACGGTGGTCGCCGAGGACCCCAAGGTCAGGATCAAAGGGGGCCTTAGGGCCTTGAGCTCCGAAAGGACCTTGCCCTTTTCAGGGTCACTCTCCTTCAAGGTGTACTCCTTAAAGCCAGCGCCGTACTTCTTCTCAAAGCCCTCCTTAAACCCTTGAAAGGCCAGCTCATAGGGCTCGGCCTCAAGGCTCTTCACCACGACAATCGGCCCCTTGGCCAGCGCAGCCAGCAGGGTTTGAAACTCTCTGTTCGCCTTTTCCAAAAACTCCCGTGCTTCAGGGGTTTCCTCCTGGGAGAGGGAGATGGTGAGCTCCTCGACCGCCTTGTCCCACTGCTTGAGATGATAATAGGCGATACCGAGGTTGCGGTGGGGGAAATACTCGATGAAGTGGACGCCGTAGGTACGGGCTCGGCGGCGATCGGTCGAATCCTGACTCAGGGCCTTTTTGTACTCCTCGACGGCCTGGACCCACAGCCCCCGTTCAGCGTAGCCCTTGGCTCTGTCATAATGATTCCACCAACGCTCGGCGGCGGCGATCGGCCACGCCACCAGCCCCATGAAGAGGCAACATGCCACGAGAGCGTTTACAAAACGGCCCGGGATCCATCTCTGCATGGGAGCTCACCTCCACCCCCAGGCCATCCGCCCTCACCACGGGACGGAATGGAGCCCTCATCTCCCATACTATCCTCCCCGTCAAGGACTTTCCAACCCGGCTCCTCTAGAAGCGGTAGATGGCGGAGAGGAGGGCCCGATGATCCTGTTGCTGGAGGATAACCCCCGGCACAATGGTCTCCGCGGTCTCCCCAAGGAACGCTCCCACATCCCGCTTCAGCCGGTTGGTGAAATTGTACGCCGCGTCGATCTGGAAGTCCTGAAATACGATCCCCGCCCCAGCGGTCACCGTGTAACCGGGGATCTGGTGGTCGTTCACATCCTTGATGGGTGCCGGGTTGTAAAAGGCCCCGGTCCGGACGGGGATGATGATCTTCCCGACCTGAATGAGGTATTCAATCCCAAAGCGGCCCTGCCAAATGTCGGCATTGGGGGTGGGGGGGAAGTCCGTGGGGAGGTTCAAGGAGCCGGTGTTCAGGTAGACGATATCCAGGGCGAAGGTCAAAAGCTCGACCGGCCGATAAGCGGCCCCCACCCCGATCGAGAAGGGATAGTTGAACGACTCATCGCTCCTTTCGGTCCCCGTCGAAAACGTCACGGTGTCCGTCGCGGGGTCGATCACATCAAAGCGGCTATGGATCACATCTCGTAAGAAGATCGGGCTACGGACGACGAGGCCGAAGCTGAGCTTGGAAGAGGGTCGGTACAGGGCCCCGGCAAGGAAGCCCACCCCGGAGAACTCATCCGTAATCTCCGTGATGTCGGTCTCGGGAATCCCAAAAAGATCCGAGAAGCGAAGGATTTGTTTGAACTCCACGTCGCCGAAGGCATAGAAGCCCCCGAAGCCGATGGAGAACGTCGGGCCGAGCTCGACGCCAAAGGAAAGGCCGGCGCCCCCGACGAGCCCCCGCTGCTCGTCCGAGAAGACCCCAGCGGCAGAGGCTCCCGCGAACTCCACATCAAAGTCGAAGAGCGTCCCATAGTGCAAGGAAGCCACCACCCTTCGTCCTGCCAGCTTGGTCAAGGGCTTCACAGGCAACGTCGCACTCACGAAGCTCAGAGAGAAGCGGTCGATGGTGCCGGTATCGTGTTCTTCCACGAACACGGGCGGAAGAAAATCGACCTCCGCCCGCCTCGACCGGTACTGCCCCACGACGGAAACCTCGGGCCGCTCCAATTGGGTCAGGCCTGCTGGGTTCCAGAAGGAGGCCGTCGCATCATCGGCGATGGCGATAAACGCACCCCCCATCCCCAGGGCCCGAGCCCCGGATCCCATCGGGACGAAATCGAAGCCTTCGAACTGGGCGAAGGCAGGCGATGCCGCGCCTACAAACAGGCCGATCAACCACAGAGGCGCTCCCCTATGCCGTTTCATCGTCCCCCTCACCTCATGCGGTTTCACCCACGCTCCCGCGCCAGCCTCCGCTTTGCCGCCAAGGTGGCCTCAATGGCGTTCACCAGCGCTTCGCCCCTGTACGGCTTGGTCAAGCACATGGCAACGCCCCTGCCAAAGGCCTTCTTGGTGAGTTCGAGATCGTAGGTCGCCGTCAGCATGATGACCGGGATCCCTTTGGTCCGCTCGTCGCCCTTCAGCCGTTCACAGGTCTCGAAGCCGTCCATGCCGGGCATCATCACGTCCAGGATGATCAGATCAGGCCCCTCCTGGATGGCCAACTCGACCCCCTCCTGCCCGTCCTCTGCCATGATGACTGCATAGTCCTTGGACGCCAGGGTGATCTGCATGAGCCGCCGGGCCTTCTCATCGTCGTCGATGACCAGAATCCTCGCCCGCGCCACGTCGCCCCCCATCTGTCATGACGAAAAAATACCCCTGGCAGCCCACCGGCTACCGCCGGCGAGCCGCTGGGCATGCTTTCCCTTAGCACAAGTGGTCAAGTTGGTCAAGGAATTTCTCAACAGAAAGTTGCCCGTTGGCTTCTCACGAGCAGCCCGACGATGGCAACGAAGGAGCCCAGGATAATTCTTCTTGACAAGAGGGATCTTCAATGGATACAATTGGTCTGACCATCAGACCTTGAATCGAGTTAGAGGATTTGGCCGCTATGGGCAGTCTAGCATTGCCTATGCTTAAAGCGATTAAGAAAACCAAGGTTTACAAGGGCATTGTTCTCCAGCTCCGAAACCTCATCGCCGAGGGGAAGCTAAAACCCGGCGATCAGCTCCCCCCCGAACGGGAGCTGTCCGAGACCTTTCAGGTGAGCCGCGCCTCTGTCAGGGAGGCCATCCGGGCCCTGGAGTCGTTAGGCCTGGTCGAAAGCCGCCAGGGGGAAGGAACCTATGTGGTAGATAATGTCCAGATCCTCCTCCAACGTCTGGCGGGTGATCTATTGGAGGAGCAGGATGCCCTTTTAGAGATCTTCGAGGCCCGGAAGATCCTGGAGCCAGAGATCGCTGCGTTCGCGGCCAAGCGGGCAACCCCTTTAGAGATCCAGGAGATGGCCAACATCCTGGAGAGACAGGCTCAAGAGATTGCCAGGGGAGGAACAGGGGTGGAGGAAGACACTGCCTTTCATTCGGCCCTGGCCAGGGCTGCCAAGAATATGTTGCTTCTCCGCCTAACGGATGCCATCGTGGATAGCCTGCGGAAATCACGGGAGCGCTCCCTCCAAACCGGCGACCGTCCCGTCCGCTCCTTGGCCGGGCACCGGGAGATCCTGGAGGCCATCAAAGCTCAGGATACAGGATGGGCCAGGCGGGCGACGCTCCGGCACCTGGAGGAGATCGAGAACATCCTATGGAGCCAGCCGAAGGAGGATTAGCGCATGAGCACAGCGTCGGTGGAAGTCGTCTACCGAGGCATCTTTCAAAAGACCCTGGCGAGCCGGATCACCCGGGGCATTGTCCTCGCGGCCACGAAGCAGGGGAAGCGGGGGATCGCCTTCGGCCGCTACGGGGACTCGCCGGAGCGGAACGGGATCCCGGCCAAGAACTTCGCCATCGTGGCCGACAACGACGAGGAGCTAGAAGCCAGCATGGCCCGGTACGAGCCCGCGGAGGTGGACATTACCATCTGCGTGGACGATACCCTCTGCAAGGGGGTGGAGTCCTGGGCCTGGTACGGGCTTCAGCCTATCAACACGCTGACCAAGCCTGGTGGCACGGTCCTGGTTACCTCCATCCAATCCCCTGAGGAGCTGTTGAAGGATATCCACCGGAAGGACGAGGAGTATAACCTGGCCATCGTCAAGGGGACGGCCAGCTTCTCCGGCCTCTGGGTCTACAAGGACGATCACACCGATGTCAGGATCCTGGGGGCCATCCCCAAGATCTGCCCGGGGCTGGTGACGCTGGAGTCCATCGAAAAGGCCATCCTGGAAGAGTGGAAGGACGAACTGAAGGTCCAATCGGCCAGAAAGTCCTACGAGCGGATTCAGCTCTGGAAGGTGACGCCCGACAAGGGGAAGGACGAGGTCCCCTACTCTTTTGAGAAGCCAAAATGGTGGGAGATGAAGGAGGGCCTCGTCATCCCGGCCATCCCCGTGGGCGGCAAGGTAGAGGAGTGGGGAGGCGGTTACCGGCCAGGCCGGAACCCTACCTTCAAGAAGTTCAGCACCCGGACCATGCGGCCCGTGGTAAACTTCGACACCTGCGTCAAGTGCACCCTCTGCTGGCTCCAGTGCCCCGACTCCTGCTTCGACGTGACGCCGGAGAACCTCTACGATGCCAACATGGAGGCCTGCTGCGGTTGCGGGGTCTGCGAGGCGGTCTGCCCTGTCGAGGACTGTATCACGATGGTGAACGAGGCCGCCTTCGAGGACAATGCGAGCCAGTACGAGATGTGGAAAAAAGACAAGGATACCTATGCGGCCTGGCTGAAGGGAAAGATCGAGGATAAAGTCGTGACGGCCAGGTCCCACGGGTTCCGGTAC
>JACQHM010000116.1 GCA_016199025.1 Candidatus Methylomirabilota bacterium
CTCGTCGGCCACCATCGCCAATCCTCTGGAGCTGGCGAAGGACCTCACCAGCGTCGAGTTCACCCTCGTCCAGGAGGACGGGGCGCCCAAGCAGGGGAAGCGATTCCTCCTGCTGGGCCCGGAGGGGAGCCCCTACACGCTCGCCACGGACCTCCTCCTCTTCTGCATCAGGAGAGGGCTGAAGACCATCGCCTTCGCCAAGGCCCGGAAGATCGCCGAACTCATCTACATGTGGGCCAAACAGGCCGATGGGGAGCTGGCCAAGGGCCTTCGCCCGTACAGGGCCGGGTATCTCCCGGAGGAGCGGCGGGAGATCGAGGCGGGGCTCTTCGCCGAGAAGCTCTTCGGGGTCGTGGCCACCTCGGCTTTGGAGCTGGGGATCGATGTCGGAGGCCTGGACGCCTGCATCCTGGTAGGCTACCCCGGGAGCATCGCCTCGACCTGGCAGCGCTCCGGGAGGGTCGGGCGGGGGGGAAGAGAGGCCGCGATCATGATGATCGCCCTCCCCGACGCCCTGGACCAGTACTTCCTCCGCCATCCCGAGGATTTCTTCGCCAGGAGCTTCGAGGTGGCCGTCGTCGATCCCGAGAACCCGACGATCCTCGCCGATCATCTGGTCTCTGCCGCCGACGAACTCCCGTTACAGCCGACGGCAGGTGACCTCTACGGCGAGAAATACCTTCCCCTGATCGAGGAGCTGGCCCATACGGGGAAGCTGGGGTTAAGCGCCGATGGGAAGGAGTGGTACTCCCTGAAGAGGCGGCCGCAGCTTCACGTGAGCATCCGCTCCATCGGGGAGTCGTACACGATCCTGGATGTGAAAGGCCGCTCCATCGGGACGGTGGACGGGGTGAGGGCCCTCCACGAATGCCACCAGGGGGCCATCTACCTCCACCAGGGGCGCCAGTACGAGGTCTTGACGCTTGATCTCACGAAGCGGAAGATCCAGGCCCGCCCCGTGGAGGTGGACTACTACACCGCTTCCCTCTCGGACAAGGAGACGGAGATCCTCGCCCCCGAGCGGTCCAGGCCCTTACCACAGACGACGGCCTCCTTCGGGAGGCTCAAGGTCACGGAGTGGGTGACGGGGTACGAGAAGCGGCGGATCCTGGGGCAGGAAAAGCTCGGCACCTACCCCCTGGAGCTTCCCCCGCAGGTGTTCGAGACGAAGGGCCTCTGGTTCGAGGTTCCCCAGGGCTTTCGGGAACTGGTGATCAAGAAAGGCCTCCATTTCATGGGGGGGATCCACGCCCTGGAGCATGCCATGATCTCCCTCTTCCCCCTCTTCGCCCTCTCCGACCGGGGGGACATCGGCGGGATCTCCTATCCCTTCCATCCCCAGGTTGGAAGGTCCGCTATCTTCATCTACGATGGCTACCCGGGCGGGATCGGCATCGCCGCCCGCGGCTATGAGGTCTTAGAGACCCTTCTGGAGAAGACCAGCCAACTGTTAGAGGAGTGCCCCTGCGAGGAGGGCTGCCCTTCGTGTGTCCAGTCGCCGAAGTGCGGCTCGGGGAACAAGCCCTTGGACAAGGCCGCCGCCCTCCTTCTCGCCGACGGCCTCCTGGGGAGGGGAGGAGCGCCATCCCTTCGGCTTTGCTCAGGACAGGCCTGGCGCGCTCCGGTCGCGGCTGGAAGCCGCTCCTACCCGGCGCCGATAGAGGGGCTTTCAAACAGGCCAACGGTGAAGGAACGGACAACGCCGAAGATCCTGGTGCTGGATGTGGAAACCAAGAGGAGCGCCGAAGAGGTGGGGGGGTGGGAGCACCGGGAGAAGATGGGCCTAGCGGCAGCGGTGACCTACGATCTCTACGAGAAAGTGTTCAGGGTCTATACTGAAGAAGAGGTGAACGAGTTCCTTGAAGAGCTTTCCTCCGCCGATCTCATCATCGGCTTCAACCTCCGCCGCTTCGACTTCGGCGTCCTGAAGGCCTATACCGACAGGGATCTCTCCTCCCTCCCCGCCCTGGATCTCCTCGAACGTATCGAGCGGCGGTTGGGATTCCGCCTGAGCTTGAACCACTTGGCCCAGGAGACGTTGGGGGAGGCGAAGACCGCCGACGGGCTCCAGAGCCTCCGCTGGTTCAAGGCGGGGGAGCTTCACAAGGTCATCGAGTACTGCAAGCAGGATGTGGTGCTGACGACCAGGCTCTACGAGTTCGGCCTGAAACACGGGTATCTCCTCTACCGGGACTACCACGGGAGGGCGGTCCGGCTCCCCGTGGATTTTGGCGGCGTCGTTTTCCACAAAGGGGGAAGTTAGGCTATAATATTCTCTCGAAGAGGCAGGAGGGTGTGATGGATTATGAACAGGTCCAGCGGGCTTATGCGCTCCTCTCCCCGGTCTACGATATCGTCTTCGATAGGATTTTTCATCCGGGACGGATCAAGGCCATCGAGCTTCTGGAGAGTGAGCCGGGGGATCTGATCCTGGAAGTCGGGGTCGGGACGGGTTTGAATCTTCCGCTCTACCCGAAGGGTCTCCGGGTGGTCGGGATTGACCTCTCGGAGAAGATGCTCATAAAAGCTAAGGAGAAGGTGACTGAGCTAAAGATGCGAGACGTGGCCTTGGGGTTGATGGATGCTGCGAACCTCTCCTTCCCCGACAACAGCTTCGACCACATCTTGGCCACCTATGTCATCAGCGCCGTCCCCGATCCCCTCAAGGTCCTCCTGGAGATGAAGCGGGTCTGCAAACGGGGAGGCCATCTCGTCATCATGAACCACTTTAAATGCGAGAAGGCCCTCATCGGAGCGGTGGAGGAGTCCCTGGCCCCCCTCTGCGCCAGCTTCGGCTTCAAGCCCAACCTGCCATTACAGCCCCTCTTCCAAGAGGCGAAGTTGGAGATCGAACAGCTCCACCGGGTCAACCTGTTCAAGGGCTGGAGGCTGATCCGGTGCATCAATCGGAAATGAGCACGGGAGTGGAAAGGCCATGAAGGACCATCATCATAACGAAACCCACGGGGCCGGGGCGAAGGCCCACGGGTCCGGGATGAAGCCCTTGAAAACCCTTATCTCCCTGGAGGAGGGCCTGAAGATCCTTTTGTCGTTGGCAAAACCGATCGAGCGGAAGGAGATCGTCCCCCTCCAGGAGGCCCACGGCCGGGTCTTGGCCCGGGATGTCCTGGCAGAGATGGACGTCCCCCCCTTCCCCAGGGCGGCCATGGACGGCTACGCCGTCTTGGCCGAGGACACCTTCCCGGCCGGGACCTTCACCCCCGTCACCTTGGAACTGGTCGAGGTGATCCACGCCGGCGAGCTGGCCAAGGAACAGGTTCGGAAAGGGATCTGCATCCAGATCGCGACAGGCTGCCCCATCCCGGAAGGGACCGACGCGGTGGTTATGGTGGAGGACACCGAGGCCGAAGGGAAGGCCATCAGGGTCTACAAGCCGGTCTATCCCCGCCAGAACGTCTCCCCCCAGGGGCAGGACATCTCGAAAAGAACGGTGATCTTGAAGGAGGGGATGCTCCTGAGTCCTGGAAGGATCGGGGTCCTGGCCGCCTTGGGGATCCAGAAGGTCGAGGTGTATCAGAAGCCAAGGGTCGCCGTCATCCCCTCGGGGAACGAGATCGTCCCCTTGGGCGAGTCCCTCTCCCCCGGCAAGATCTATGACGTCAACTCCTACACCCTCTCCACCTTGATCGAGGAGCATGGCGGCATCCCCACCATCTTCCCCATCATGGAGGATACCCTCGAGGCAGTCCACCGGACCGTCAAAGAAGCCCTGGCCTACGACCTGGTCGTCCTCTCGGGGGGGAGCTCCGTCGGGGAGCGGGACGTGATGGTTCAGGCCATCGAGGCGATGGGCGAGGTGAAGTTCCACGGCATCGCCGTCAAACCCGGGAAGCCCACCCTCTGCGGCCTGGTGGAGGGGAGGCTCATCATCGGCATGCCCGGCTACCCCACCTCCTGTCTGACGAACGGCTACGGCTTCCTGGTCCCAGTCCTCCGGAAGGTCGCGAGGCTCCCCGAACGGAGATCTTCGCCGATCCGGCTGCCCCTGTCGAGACGGGTCGTCTCCACCATCGGCCGGCACCAGTACCTCCCCGTTCGGATCGAGGACGGTGAGGCGGTCCCGGCCTTCAAGGAGTCGGGGGCCATTACCTCTATGGCCTTGGCCGACGGTTGGGTGGAGATCCCCGCCAATGTGGACCTGGTGGAGAGAGGAGAGGTGGTTGAGGTGCACCTCTTCTAATCAATCCGATCAAGGTGGTCCTGCTTCGCGCGAGCCGCCGTTTGTCTGTCTCTCCCTGATGATGCTTCCCCCAGGGGAAGCGATCGTGAGAGGAACTGCCCCCTTCCTAAGAAAGGAGCCAGCCATGAAAAAGACGCTCTCTCTCCTCCTCTTCCTGGTCGCCGTCCCCCTGTGGGTTGGAGAGAGTTTCGCCGCCGAGCCCTTGAAGACGCAAGAGATGGAGGTGCTCGGCGTTGCCGCCGATCCCCAGTCCGGACAGCCCCTGGTCCTCTTGAGAGGCAAGGAGGATAAAACGCGGGAGCTCACCATGTTCATCGGGCCCTTCGAGGCCCAGAGCATCATGGCCCCCCTTCAACGGTTTCACCCGCCGAGGCCCCTCACCCACGATCTCATGTTAAGCGTGATAGGGAAGCTGAAGGCGAAGGTCAAGAGGGTGGTGATCACCGACCTGAAGGAGAACACCTATTACGCCCTCGTCCACCTGGAGACGGGGGGGAGTGAGGTGACTCTCGACTCCCGCCCCAGCGATGCCATCGCCTTGGCCCTCCGGGCGGGGGTCCCCATCTTTGCCGAGGAGCGGGCCTTCCTCCGCCCCTTGAGGGAGTTCCACTAGGGGCTTCAGATCCCTCACATCCTTGACCAACAACGGTTGAAGGGACTGTGGAGAAGCTGTCCAAGGAACAGCGAAAGGCCGGCGTCCGCCATATGGTTGTAGGCTCCCTTCTCCTCGTCCTGCTCCTCGTGCTCTTGAGCGTCTTGAGCCTCTGTGGCCTCCCCTTCTCCCCTTGAGGAAAGTGCTTTGCCCATGTCCTGCGGGAGCTCTCGAAGCTGGCGCGGGCGAAGACGCGGGGGGCGGGGCGCTTCCCTCGGGAACGGGCTGCAGCCTTGCGGGAGGCCCTGGCCTTGCGGGACGAGCAGCCGACGCTGGCGGCGGCGACCTTCCAGGCGAAGGTGAGGCAGCTCGAAGCAAAGCTGGACGCCCTGATCACTGAGGAGCGGTGGTTCACCGATCCCGACAACGCCCGGGTTGCCAAGCGGCTCCGCAAGCAACGGCGGCATCTCCTCACGTTCCTCCAGGCGGCGATGGAGTTCCCCGGTCCCGGAAAAGCCGTGAGGCCTCTCCTGCTCCCCCAAAAGCGCCCTCAAGATCACATTCCTTTGCCCCTCTGTCGAGAAAAAGGTTGACGTTATCCTTGACAAAGGGATGAACCAAAGCTATCCTAGGGACATGCTTGGGAGACGTGGGGGGCATCGGTGGGGTGCTGGGGCCTCCTGCCTCACAAGCGGCTTCTCATCAGCCATGGGAGGTAAGGACCATGGGCATCGCGCCAAGCGAGTTCGAAGAGGCGTACGAGGACGAGCAGACGATACGGGGCGCAATCCTCACGGAGCCGATCCTGGCGCTGGAGCCGCACGAGCCGATCTGCGTCAGTCCGGAAACCCCGATACGGGACGCGATTGCCGCGATGAATGACGCCCGCGTCGGCTACGTGCTGGTGACAGAGGGAGACCGGCTCGTCGGCATCGTCACAGAACGAGACATCCTCAAGAAGGTGGTCGGAAAGCTCGACCTGGATAGTCCCGTCGAGCCGATCATGACCAAGAACCCGGAGACCGTTGGGATGGACGACGGCATCGCCTATGCCCTCAATAAGATGCATGTCGGCGGTTACCGCCACATCCCGGTGCTGGACAATGCGGGGCGACCGGTCGGCGTCGTCTCCGTGAAGGCCTTTGTCGAGTTCATCGTTTCGCTGTTCCCC
>JACQHM010000117.1 GCA_016199025.1 Candidatus Methylomirabilota bacterium
AACCAACGATGATGTCACTGCCGATGGAGATCCCCGGGACGTCCTCGGCCAGGCGGAGGACCAACCGCCGAAAGTCTTCCGCAGTATGGGCCCGCCGCATGAGCTTCAGAATCTTTGGATCGCCGCTCTGGACAGGGAGGTGGAGGTGCCGGCAGAGCTTCTCCGGATGCTCCTGGAACAGCCCCATGAGGTCATCCCGGACCTCATGGGGGTCCAGGGAGCTTAAGCGGAGCCTGGCCCCCTGAAGTCTGGGGAGCATGGCCTCGACGAGTTTTGCGAGGGAAGTGGAGGGAGAAAGATCGCGACCATAGGTCCCCAGGTGGATACCGGTCAAGACCACCTCCGGGACGCCGGCCTCGACAAGGGTGTCGAGTTGTTTGAGGACTTCCTCGACAGGGAGGCTTCTGTTCGGCCCTCGAACCTCTGGGACGATGCAAAAGGCGCAGCGGTAGTTGCAGCCATCCTGGATCTTCAGATAGGCGCGGCTTCGCTTAGGATCCGTGGCCGGCTTAAGTGTCACAAAGGGCTGACGCCTCTGGAACTCCCCGACGGCAACCCGGGCCTGGCCCTTCTGGGGTAGGGTCTTCAGGTAATCAAAGAGGCTGGCCTTCTCCCCGTTTCCCAGCACCAAGTCCACACCTGGGATCGAGGCCACCCGTTCAGGCTCGGCTTGGGCATAGCAGCCGGTGACGACGACCAGCGCCTTCGGGTTCCGGCGGACGGCTCTCCTGACCATCTGGCGGGAGTCCCCATCGGCCTCGTGGGTGATGGTGCAGGTATTCACCACATAGACGTCAGCCTCCTCGGAAAACTCCACGGTCTGGAAGCCCGCCCCTTCCAGCATCTTTTGCATGGCGTCGGTCTCAAACTGGTTCAGCCGACAGCCCAAGGTGGTCAACGCAACCCGCATCCCAACCTGAATAAGATGTCCTCCAGGGTCGCCAGGTTCAGGACATCTTCCTGATTGTATTCGAGGAGGGTGGCCAGGGCCTCCTGGTTGCGATCAAGCTGGTAGGCGGCCCAGAGGCGCATGGCGTCGTAGCCGTCCAAGCCCTTCAACTGCCTCGGGATCCCGAGCTGTTTCTCCACTCGTTTTAACCCCCCGTAGAGGCCGAGCCGCCAGCAGTCGTACATCAAATCGTGGGACCGGAACTCCTTGACCAGCTCGGCTCCCAGCCTCCTCCTGATCACTGGGAGGTCAAACCGGCTGCCATTATAGGTACAGATCGTCTCAAGGTCTTCCAGGGCCTGATAGAGCTTTAGCTCGGTGACCTCAGGACCAACGAGCTGGATCATCCCCCGGTCCTCGGCATAGAGGCCAATGATGGTGATCTCCCCCTCGAAGGAGGTCTCGATGTCCAGATAGCCCTTCACCGGTAACCTCTGAGGGCCAAGGTCCGACGGCGAACAACAGTTCCTGGAGGCGGCGCCCGGATTCGAACCGGGGAATCGAGGTGTTGCAGACCGTCCCAGTAGGTAATCCGTAACCCCGCGTCAGACGCCCCCGTTTCAACCCTGATGCAGGGTTGCGTGTATTCTACCACTGTGCTAGACTGCGATCAAGTGCGATGATTTGCGGTGGTGGACTCGCACCAAAACTGACACCAGTGGAGAAGGGACGTCGATGCCCAAAGTGGAGGTTGAGCTGAGCGTGGAACAGCTCGCGGCGATCCTGGCCAGCCTCTCCCCCGGCGACCAGGAAACGCTGGCTCTCTTGCTGGATCCGGCCCTGACGAAGGAGATTCTGGCGCGGCGGCAGGACTCCACCCGCCTCACGTGGGAGGAGGTTCTGGCCGACTGATGGCCACCCTCACCTCCGAGGGATTCGAGGAAAGGAGACTCATCCAACGAAGAAAGCTCATTCCGAGCGAATTTGCTTCCACCCCTCAGGATCTCCTTGCAAAACGAGAGCTGGCCGATTACGAAGAAGACTTGGTCAGCAAGAAGACCGCTCAATGAGCGTTAATGACTGCTCAGGACTTCACGAATGCTATCAGGAGGGTCCTCGAAGATGATTCGCAAAAGAACTTGGCCAGAAGGGAAGACAAGGCTTGATCGGCGAACCAGGGAGGTTCTCCAGAAGTACCTGGGGAGCCTTCACCGGGCGATCTCTGGTGAGTGGGATGTGACCGCTATCGGGCCCAAGGGCCACATGATCCTCATCAAGGCGAAGGCGAAAGATCCTGACGAGGCTGATCGTCTGATGGAAGAAGCCGCCCGCATCAGCACCAAGTTCCTCCTAAAGACAGGAAAACACATTACGTTGGTAGCGACCTAACTCCTTTCTCTCCTGACACGAGCCGCCTGATCACAGGGAGCTTTGCCCATGGCAACGCGAAGCCTTCCAGAGCCGTACAACCACAAACTCGCCCAGCCGGATGAAACCGGGCAGTGGAAACTCCGCATCTGGCACCGCCAGGGGCGTGGTCGGCAGAGCCCCCGGTATCTGGTGAAGTGCGGGGACTGTGAGAACCGGCTGGAGATCTTCTACGACGAGGGCGGGTTGGAAATCGGCGGGGTCCATGCGTCCCGACAGGAGTGGACCCGGCTCTTGGGTCCACTCCTGGTCAGCCGCTAATCCTTTGCTCCGGCCTAGGGTCGGCCGCCCGAAAAGCCACTCCCGACGGCCTGGCCGGGGTGCCCCTTCGGGGCTCCTTGCGGGGGGAGCGATGCCACGTCAGGAACCAGCCCTTCCTTCTCTCGCCGACTTGGCCGAGATTGCCAAGTTTGGCGAAACGTCCTGGGCCTGGAAGTCCTTCTTAGATCTCATCACGTGGCGTCTGCTGGGCTACCATGCCACGCGCTTGTGGCTAGAGGCTGCGAAACGACGCACCGCCGATGAGCATTTTGCCCGCTAGTTCCGCCGGGAAGCCTTCCCACTAAACTTCATCAAGCAGGTCTTCGAAGAGCTATCCGCCTTTGCGCGACCAACCCTTCCCACCATCCACCAGGCGGTGACCTGGTATCTCGACCTTGATGCCAAACTCGATGCGCTCCACGTCCCTTCTTTTCGAGGGAAAGGGCCACGGCGGCCCCGAAGGTTTCTCCTCTCCGACACGGAGTTGTTAGACAGGTATAACGGGAGCATTAGCCAGCGAGTGGAGCCTCTCCGGGGAGAGCGTGGAACCCCTTGAGAAGACTGGAGGCGGCGCCCGGATTCGAACCGGGGAATCGAGGTTTTGCAGACCTCTCCCTTAGCCACTTGGGTACGCCGCCCAACGAACCGGCATGACACTTCCGGGCTTTTAGCAAGGAGCGGGTAGCTTTTGGTCACCATGAACCAGATCCTACCAGCCACCCGCTAAATGTGGGAAGCATATCTGCATTTGGAGCGGGCAACGGGATTTGAACCCGTGGCCTTCGCCTTGGCAAGGCGACGCTCTACCAACTGAGCTATGCCCGCTTTTCGTTCGTCTCTTGAGGAGTTAGCGGTGGTTGCTGTTAGCTTCGAGGCCCCTTGGGCGACCTGTTTCGGGTGAAAGTCTAACTTAAGCTCTACCCCGCTGTCAAGTCCCACCCGGGCCGTCTGGACTTTTTTTAGGCCTGGTCCCTCCAACCCCCCTGCTGGGCCCACCAGCTTTTCTCTCACTGGAATCCGGCTCTGGGCTTTAAGGAAAATAATTTTTCTTGACACGGCTCCGTTCCTTGTCTATAAATCTACCAGCTATAACTGTGTAATGCAGGGTTAGACCATGACCATCGGAAGGGGGGTGGTTGACAGGAAACTGAAGCTGAAGGCCCGATCAGACCAACGATGAAGGTAGAGATAAAGTCGCCATCCAGGAGGAGGATGCTCAATGAAAAAGGTGTATGCGGGTATCTGTCTGGCCCTGGTTGCCGTTCTGGCCATCGGCGCTCTGAATGCCATGGCGCAGGAGGTGAAACCAACTGGCGTCACGAAGGTGATCACCCTGGCCGGCGGGACCATTACCCCGGCCAACATCGAGATCAACCGGGGCGATACGGTGATCTGGACTGCCATTGATCAGCCGGCAATGGTGTACTTCTCTGACGGCACGCCCGTCAAACTGGCCTGCGTCGCCCCGACCCGCTTCAGGCTTAATGAGGACGGGGCGTACACCTCTGGGATGATCCCGCCAGGGGCCACGGCCAGCCTCTGCTTCGTCGAGCCGGGCACGTTCGACTACGCCGTGTTCTTTAGGGGAGGCATTGAGGCCGGCGGTCGCGTTGCCCCCGGTCCAGGCGTGCCGGCTGGACGGATCACCGTGAGATAGAACCAACGGGGAAAGGCCCGGGCCTTTGACAAGGCCCGGGCCTTCTCCTCATGAGGAGCCCGCCATGAATGCCAAAAGCCCTTTACGCTTTTTGGCGAATTTTCTTCTTGTCGGCTTGACGGTGGCCTTTGCCGCCCGCGGCCACGCTGAGCACAAGCCCAGCCATGTCTTCTTAGATGTCGGACGTCCCGCCCCCGACTTCGCCCTCCACGACCTGGATGGAACAACCAGAAAGCTCTCAGACTATCGGGGCAAAGTGGTCCTTTTGAACTTCTGGTCCACCTGGTGCACGCCCTGCCGGACAGAGATGCCAAG
>JACQHM010000106.1 GCA_016199025.1 Candidatus Methylomirabilota bacterium
AAGAAGAGGCTCCCCCTCGCGAATGAGTGGCCGGAAGGGTTGAGTGATGAGGAACTGGCGGAGTTCGTGGAAACGCATGACCTTTCGCGGCTGATGGGTAAGGGGGTGCCGGCCAACATCGAGTTCACCAAAGCGGCAGAAGAAGCTACCCAGCAGAAGAAACTTGAGCGGCTGGCGGTCTCCCTGAAGCTGACACGGGCTGACCTCGAAGAGATCCGCCGTCTTGCGCAGGAGAAGGACGTCCCCTCTACGGCCCTCATGCGCTCGTGGATCAGGGAGGGCTTGCGGCGGGAGAGGCACCGGGCTGGGTAAAGGGGTGGTAGTGGTCCGTCGGCCCACTTTGCTCCACTCTTCTCCCCCTCTTCTGAACCTTTTCAAGATATAGCAGAGACTCATCACTCGACCCCCACATCTTGAGGGTAATCAGTCCGCTTTTCCTTCCTTCGCGTTTCTCGATCCCCCTTTTCCCTGCTTCTGAGTCTCAAAAAAATTTCCCCCTAAGCCTGAAACCTTCAAATTTTGCTTGACACAGGAAGAAGGCGGGGTATACTGTCCCCATTGAGTGGGAGAAAGTGGGAGAAAATGGGGAAAAACTCCGCCAGGAACTCCTTCGTCTTCCGCGGCAGATACGAGCATGCCATCGATGACAAGGGTCGTCTCAGCATCCCTGCCAGGTTCCGGGAGATCCTCGCCGAGCAACGCCAGGATGGATTCATCCTCACCAATTTCAATTCCTGTTTGGTGGCCTATCCCCTCCAAGAGTGGCACCGTCTCGAGGAGAAGATCCGCCCGCAAAGTTCGTTCCAACGGGAAGTGCTGGATTTCCTCCGCCTCTTCTACTCTAACGCCACTGAGGTGACTCTGGACAATCAGGGGAGAATCCTCATCCCTCCCGAACTCCGGAGGCAGGCGGCTCTGCAGCGGGCGGTCATCATCGTCGGGGTGTTGAATCGGATCGAGATCTGGGGCAAAGAGCGGTGGGAACAGTTCGTCGCTGAACGATCGCAGACCTTCGAGGAGATCGCCTCGAAGCTGGCCGAGCTGGGCATCTAGGAGATTTCGTTGCGGACCTTGGACAAGGTTGAACGTCACCCGTCGCCCGTCGAACAGTCTCTGGAGAGGCTCCACATCCCGGTGCTCCTTCGGGAGGTCCTGGAGCTGCTCCGTCCCGCGCCGGGTGGGAGGTTTCTCGACTGTACCGTGGGGCTCGGCGGGCATGCGGAGGCAATCCTTGAAGCCGGTGGCCCTGAGACCATCCTTTGCGGGATTGATCGTGATGCTGAAGCCTTAGCGTTGGCGGAGGAGCGCCTGGACCGGTATAGAGGGCAGGCCCAGCTCGTCCACGGCGATTTCCGGGAGCTTTGGGAGCTGGCCCGGGAACACAGGTGGGCTTCCTTCGACAGCATCCTCTTCGACCTGGGCGTCTCTTCTTTTCAGTTGGGGAACCCCGAGCGGGGCTTCAGCTTCTTCATCAACGGCCCACTCGATATGCGGATGGACCGATCGGGAGGATCGAGGACGGCGGCGGAGCTTCTGGCCGTGCTCTCCGAGAAGGAGCTGGCCGGGATCCTGTGGGAGTTCGGGGAGGAACGATTCTCCCGCCGGATCGCCAGGGCGATCGTGAGGAAGAGGGAGCAGGACCCCATCACCTCCACAAAGCAGCTTAAGGACCTGGTCGAGCGTACTGTCCCCCGATCGGCCTGGCCCCGAAAGATCCACCCGGCCACCCGGACTTTTCAGGCCTTACGGATCGCCGTCAACGATGAGCTCTCCGGTTTGAGCGGCACCCTGGAAGAGGCATCGGCCCTCTTAAAACCTGGAGGGAGGCTCGTGGTGATTGCCTTCCATTCCCTGGAGGACCGGATCGTCAAGGAGACCTTCAGGCGGCTTGCCGGTCAAGAGCCGTCCGCCTTCCGTCTCCTCACAAAGAAGCCGGTGGTGCCCTCTGAGGAGGAGCGGGAGCAAAATCCCCGCTCCCGGAGCGCCAAATTGCGTGCCCTCGAAAAAGTTGCCAATTAGGGAGGAAAGAGATGTCGCAGATCGCGTCGGGCTCGGAGGTCCTAGGAAGGCTCGAGGCCGTCCTCGTGCGAAAGCAACAGCACAGGTGGATCGACCTCCCCTCATTAGGGGTCGGCCTCCTCGTCCTGCTGGGGGGCCTCTTCTACGTCTGGCAGCATGTCCAGGCCGTGCAGCTCGGCTACGAGATCGAACAACTGAAGCAGGAGCGGGCCGCCTTTGTTGAGCGGGAAAGAGAGCTGACGCTGGAAATCGCACGGCTTAAATCGCCTAAACGGGTCGAGGAGATCGCGAGAGACCGGCTGGGTTTCATCACCCCAGCCCCAGATCAGATCGTCATCGTCCCGCAGAGGCCGTAAAGAGATGCGACGGAACACCCACGCTGCTCGAGCGGCCCCATGCTCCCGGGCCCGGGTGCTGGTCCTCTTCTGTGTGGTGGCCTCCTTCTTTGGTCTCGTCACGCTGAAGCTCTTTTCCCTCCAGGTGAAGCAGCACCAACGTCTCTTAGAACGGGCGGACCGACAGCACCGACGGATCATCCCCCTGGCCGCCAGGCGGGGGACGATTCTGGACCGCCATGGCCGGGAGCTGGCCGTGAGCCTGGAGGCAGCCTCGGCCTTCGCCCAGCCAGTGGCGGTCAAGGATCCCGGAAAGGCGGCGCGGGAGCTTTCCCCCATCTTACACCTTCCACCTTCGGAGATCTTGAAAAAGCTGAAGGACAAGAAGTCCTTCGTCTGGCTGAAGCGGAGGATCGACCCGGACCAAGCCCGAGCCGTCGAGCGGCTCCGCCTGAAGGGGATCCACCTGATCCCCGAGAGCAAGCGGTACTACCCGAAGCAGGGGCTGGCCGCGCACGCCCTGGGCTTCGTCGGGATGGACGATCGAGGACTGGAGGGCTTAGAGTACCATTACGACGCCCTGTTAGGAGGGGGGCCCCGGTGGGCGGTCAGCTACCAGGATGCCCTGGGACGGCCCATCTTTAAGGAAGGGGAGGCCAATCCCGGCTACAATTTGAAACTGACCATTGACGAATTCATCCAATATATCGCCGAGCGGGAGCTGGAGCGGGCGGTGGAGAAGGCGAAGGCTCTTGGCGGCACGGCCATCGTCATGGACCCCATGACAGGGGAAATCCTGGCCCTGGCCAGCTTCCCCACCTTCGATCCGAACCGGTACCAGGCCTCTCCTGCCGCCGCCCGACGGAACCGGGCCACGGTGGACGTCTACGAACCCGGCTCGACCTTCAAGGTCATCATGGCGGCGGCCGCCTTGGAGGAGGGGAGGGTGACCCTTCAGGACCGGTTCTACGGCGAGCAGGGCGCCATCCAGGTGGGGAGGGTGACCATCCGGGACCATGAACCGTACGGGTGGCTCACCTTCGGCCAAGTCCTGGCCTACTCCAGCAACGTGGGGGCCATCAAGGTGGGGACGAAACTCGGGAAAAGCTTATCCTACTCTTATATCTCCAGCTTTGGCTTCGGGTCCCCGACCGGGATCGACCTCCCCGGAGAATCCCCCGGCTTGATCCGTCGCCCCAAGAGCTGGTCTCAAGTCTCGTTGGGGGCCCTCTCCATCGGCCAGGAGATCGCCGTCACCCCGATCCAACTGGCAACGGCCATGGCCGGCGTGGCGAACGGTGGGGTCCTGGTCCGGCCCTTCTTGATGAAGGAGGTCATCGCTCCGGACGGGAAAGTGCTCAAGGTGACGAAGCCGTTAAGGATCAGGAGGGTCCTTTCCGAGGCGACGTCCAGGACCTTGACCGATCTTCTGAAGATGGTGGTCACCGAGGGGACGGGGAAACTGGCCGCCTTGGAAGGCTACGAGGTTTCCGGAAAGACAGGGACCGCCCAGAAGCTGGACCAAGCCACCGGCCATTACTCCCGGGGGAAGCTCATCGCCTCCTTCGTGGGCTTTGTCCCGGCCGGTGCCCCAAAGCTCCTGATCCTGGTCATGATCGACGAGCCGAAGGGGGAGGCGTGGGGTGGCACCGTGGCAGCGCCGACCTTCCGGGAGATCGCCCTAGGGACCTTGAAATACCTGAAGATCCCTCCTTCCCCGGGGGACAAGGTGCACGTCGCACTGAAGGCAGAGCATGCGGTGTCGCGACTTGATTGAAGGCCTCGATCTCCAGCTCCTTTCCGGTTCCCTGGATGTGGAGATCGGAGGGGTCCAGCATGACTCCCGCCGGGTGAGACCCGGTGACCTGTTTGTCGCCATCAAGGGGTTTAAAACTGATGGCCATGATTTCATCCAGGAGGTCCTAACGAGAGGGGCAGCCGGGCTGATCATTGAGCGACGGGATCTTCCTCTTCCCTCAACCCTTCCGGTCCTCTTAACAAAGGACACGCGGAGGGCCCTGGCGTTTGTCAGCGCCCGCTTCCACGGGGAGCCGTCGAAGCAGTTGATCCTGATCGGGGTCACGGGGACGAACGGCAAGACCACCACCACGTATCTCATCGAGGCGATCCTCAAGGAGGCAGGATGGAAGGCCGGGCTCGTCGGGACGGTCTCCTACCGCTTCGGTGGAACCGTGGTCCCGGCCGAGCGGACGACGCCGGAGTCCTCGGACCTCCAGGCCTTCCTGGCCGAGATCCTGAAAAAAAGGGCCAAGGCGGCCATCCTGGAGGTCTCCTCCCACTCCTTGGCCCTTCACCGGGTAGAGGCCTGCGACTTTGACGTGGCCGTCTTCACGAACCTGACCCAGGACCACCTGGATTTTCACGGGACCCTGGAGGCGTATCGTGATGCCAATACAAACCTTTTTGAAGGGCTGCATGATCGCGCGACGAAGGGGGTCGAGAAGGCGGCGTTCTTGAACGC